>NZ_JAJAFX010000028.1:0-74391 GCF_025384845.1 Photorhabdus temperata
ATGAATTTGCGGTTAGATATTCCTCCGGTATATCAGACGTTACTTGATGCGAAATTAAACACATCTCAGTGTCCTTTTTAATGAATAAGGTGAATGATTATGGTCAGAATTGAAATTAATGAATTAGATGGCAAGGTGAACACAAAACAGGTTATTTCAAAATCTTCCGGTGAAGTATTAACGTTTCGTGAACAGACTGCTTATATTTACAACGGCGGCATTTATCCGGAAAAAATCATTGTTCAGCTTGATAAAGATGATGCGCCTTATCCGGCTGGTTTTTACACGCTTGATGATTCGTCTTATTCGGTCGGTGATTTTGGTGCGTTAAAAATTAAAAGAATAAAATTAGTGCCTGTTAAATAATATTTCATTCAATAATTGACTTATGGACGACTATATCGAAGTTACAGCTAAAATCTGTTATCCGTATGTGAATATGGATTCAGATGAAAACGGCTGTAGTGATGTTACTCTGAAATATCCGAAACCTGAAATTAGTAAATTACAGGCTTCGGTTGTTTCTGATAATCCACCTTTAGGGAAATTCGATATGAATATTCTTGGGGCGGGTTTAGGGCTTGTCTTAATCTTTTATGTATTAGGTTACGGATTAGGGCGATTAATTAAAATGGTTAATTTATAGGTGTCTTATGAACGTTAAAAACATTGTTTCTTCTGCGTATTTAAAATCAGGTGTTGTTGCGACGATGGTATTAAGTTCTTCGGCTTTTGCTGCTGATGGTTCAACTGCTCCGCAGAACGGCAACTATCTTGACGGGCTGTTAAAGCAGATTGACGTTGCGCCGATTATTACTGGCGTTGTCGCTGTTGCAGGTACAATCATGGGCGTTGCAGTGGTTGTGATGGGGATTAAAAAAGTCGCCCGTATGCTTAATGCGTTTTAATGAACAGGGGGCTTTTACAGCCCCTTTTCAGAGGTGTTCATGTGGGAATTAATGAGTTTTTTTACAGGGGTATTATGTGCATGGGCGATAATACAGGGGTTTAACAGCTACTAATAACAGGCGTTTGCCATGATTAAATATTCCTTTAAAAAACAATTAATTGTTTATCATCTTATTTTTATCGTTTTATTTTTTCCGATGTATTATGCCTATGCTAATCCCGCATTGTTACTAGCCAGACCGTTAATTACCCGTGTTTTGCAATCTGTTATTACCCGCCGTGCTGCACTGGTTGCGGCTAATGATGCCGTTATGCTGAATGTGGTTCGTTCCAATACAATGCGTTATGTAGGGCGTGTTGCGGCTAATGATTCTGTTTATAAAATGGCAACGGTGACTTCACTGCGTCACGCTAAAGATGTTTCATGGATTGGACTCGCATTAGCATCTGGTGCAATTACACTATCTGATTTAAATGTTGAGGGTAATGATAAAGTCAGTGTGAATTTTGAGCCTACAGCAGTTAAATTAACAGATGGTCGTTACGCTATTAATATCAATGGCACTACAAAGGTTGTTTCCTATAATCCTTCAACGGATAACCCGGTTATTTATCAATATAAATATAATCCGTCTAATCCCGCTGAAAAATTAGATGCCGTTGAAAGTGATAATTTGTCTTCTGATTACCAATATTATTATAAATCTGTTACTGGCAGCTTTATTATGTCTAATGATATTTCTAAATTGGCTGAGCACAAAGTTTATAATGATTTGCGTGATGGCGGTGACAGTGAAGAATATGAGACGGTGGAAATTGGCGATAAAACACATCGGTATTTAAAGCAAAAAGTAAAATATACCGTTGAGTATTTAAGAAAAAATCCTAATTCTAATATTCTTTATATTTATTCTGATGTTCGTTTAACCCGTGAAAGCACAAGATTAAAATACAGTTTTAAACCGATTACATCACATCGGACGGGGAAAGAAGAAATTAAAACGTTCAATATGCCTAATCTCGGTACGGATTATGATTATAATAAAGATATTCAGATGAAAGAGAATGTTTCATTAATTGTTAACAGGGATTATGTTGATGCTGCAAAAGATGATTTACAAATCGGTACAATTGCTGATTTAGATTTGGATTTATATCAAAATAAAGTTTTACCACTACAAAGTCTGGCTAAATTATTAAACGGTTTAATGCTTGAGGCTGCATTGCAGCAGGGTTATGACGGCGTACCTTTCAGTCAGGAGAATCGGGTCACGCAAGCTGAAATTCAGACTGTATTAAATGAATTAGGTGTTGATAAAGTGACGTTTGCCGATTTAATGACAAAAGCAGGTACAGACAATGTAATTAATATCAATATCGAAGAGAAGCCCGCACCTAATCCCAACCCCAACCCCAATCCTAATCCACGTCAAGATCCTGACCCTGATGAAGACGGTGAGTACGATGAAGAGGATATTGTTTATCCTGAATTAGATACGCCCACCGCAGAGGATATATTAAATCCGTATAAATCCTTTTTTCCTGAATTACAAAATTTCAAATTAACCGCCCGTAATGTGCAGTGTCCTGTCTGGAATGTGCCGTTTTTAGGCAAAGATTATAAAATGGATTCCCACTGTCCTTTGATAGAAGAAAACAGGGGTGTTTTTGAATCCGTGTTTGCCCTCGTATGGGCGTTTATCGCATTGCGTAAATTATTAAGTGCATAGGTGATTTCATGGGACGATTATTGACAACGTTGTTTACTGGTGCATTCGGTTTCATCTTTAAAGGGATTGTGGTTAAATTTTTTCTGTTTTTTGCTTTGTTTTACATTACCACTGAATTTATTCCGATAATTATTGATTGGTTTTTGCCTGAATCAACCAATTTAGCGGAGCTTTTCGGTTCTTTGCCGGATGCAATTTGGTATTTTCTGAATTTATTGCAGTTTCCGCTGGGTGTCCCACTGGTGATATCAGCTATGGTGACACGCTTTATCATCCGTCGACTGCCGATAATCGGGTAAGGGGATTTGTATGCCAATTACTGCGTATGTCGGCGTTCCCCGTTCCGGCAAGTCTTATGAGGTGGTGAAGTCTGTTATTGTGCCGGCTATTGCGTCCGGTCGTCGTGTCATTTCCAACATTTACGGGCTGAATGAAGAAAAAATCAAACATTACTGCCTGAAACAAAACAGGAAATTATCGCCGGATAAATTGGGTTCACTGGTTCATGTTGAGAACAGCCAGTGTATGGATGAAGATTTTTTACCGTCAATGGAAAATCAGGCTACGTTTTGTCAGGCGGGCGATTTGGTGGTGATTGATGAAGTCTGGCGGGTCTGGGGCAGCGATAAGGATATCCCGAAAAATCACCGTTCTTTTATTGCGGAACACGGACATTTTGTGAATGAAGAAACGGGGGTGATGTCTGATTTAGTGGTGATAAATCAGACGGTAACAGATATTCCCCGTTTCATTAAAGCCCGTATTGAAACAACTTACCGGATGCAAAAGCATGTTTCTCTGGGATTGAGTAACCGCTATCGGGTTGACGTGTTTCAGGGCGTGAAAATCACCAAGTCTAACCGGATGAATTATTATCAGGAAAAATACGACAAGGCGATTTTTGAGCTTTATAAATCTGTTGAGGGAAATAATCCCAATACAGTCAAAACGGATAAACGGCAGTCAATTTTCTCATCTTCAAAGGTGCTGATGTTAATCATACTTGTGCCTGTTGGCATACTGATTTCAGCGTATTTTGTTTATGACTATTTCAATCAATATCTGAACCCTGAACAAGCTGAAAAGGGGCGATCCGTTAATTCTGCACCTTTGGTTTCTAATCAGTCCGTCACTTTACCTGTCAGTCGGCCTAAGCCTGTTTTATCGGCTAAATGGCGCATTACAGGCGAATTAGTCAGGGAAGGGAAGGCATACGTTATTTTGGCAGATAAACAAGGTCAGTTACGGCTTGAGCCTCGTAGTCAGTTTCAGTTTAACGGCAGGTTGTTGCAGGGCGAAATAGACGGGCAGTTAGTTAATTACTATTCAGGGGGCTTACAGTGAATAAGTGGTTATCAATTTTGATGTTATGCGCTTTGCCTGTGATGGCGAAAAATGTGGATTTCAAACTGGAAGCCGTTCCGTTACCGAAAGCGATTTCACTGATTTATGATGAAGTATTGCAAAAGCCTTACATGCTTGACCCGAATTTAGCTAACGATACCAGCCTGATTAGTTTTCATGCAACTGAAAAACAAGATTTTAATCAGTTTATTATCCGTTATTTTCAGAATATGAATATCCGTATTTATGAGAAAAAAGGTGTTGTTTATCTGGTTAAGGTTAAACCGCCTGAACTGAAAGTGATTAAGCAGAGTTTTGTTTATAATCCGGTTCACCGTGATGTGGACTATTTGCAGGGCTTTCTTAAATCAGAGGGCGAGGTTGCTGCCAGCGGTGATAAGCTGGTGTTTTACGGCACAAAAGAGGAAATCTCGCGGGTTCAGAGTGTGCTGAGTTCGGTTGATACACCGTCCCGCGAAGTGGTTGTTACCGGTTATGTGTTTGAGGTGCAGGACATTGAGAAAGAAGGCAGCGGCATTAATCTGCTGGCTAAATTATTGTCCGGTAAGCTGGGGATTAATATCGGCACCAAACAGAATTATGAAAACTTCATTACTATCAATACCGGTAATTTAGATGCCATGATTGAATTGTTCCGTACTGACCAGCGTTTTCATGTGGTCAGCAGTCCGACATTGCGGGTTAAATCCGGTTCAAAAGGGAATTTCAGCGTAGGCTCTGATGTGCCGATTTTGTCCAGTGTGACATATCAGGATGGTCGTCCGGTTCAGTCTGTTGAATACCGTTCCAGCGGGGTGATATTTGATATTCAGCCGACTGTTAAAAGTCAGGCGATAGATTTGAAGATTCAGCAACAACTGTCGAATTTCGTCAAAACTGATACAGGTGTTAATCAGTCGCCGACACTGATTAAGCGTGACATTGTAACGGATGTGACGGTTAAGAGCGGTGATGTGATTGTGCTCGGCGGTCTGGCTGAAAACAAAATTGAAGAAGGTGAAACGGGATTCAGTTTTCTGCCCAAAGGCTTTTTATCAGGCACATCCAAGGCAAATACCAAAACGGATATTATCGTATTGCTGCAAGTGAAAGTGATTTAAGATTTCCGGCGCAACAACTCAGACCCCGCAGCTGTGCGAGGAGGCAGAGTTGTTGTGTCCGGAAAGTGAAAGGGTCGTCACGTGCGGTAATTCGTGATTAGCGTTATTGGTTTTATGCCGTCAGGCATGCAAGGCGGCATACCATAATTCATAAAGATAACCGGACATCAATCCGCCGATAAAACGGGGGGACGTTTTGATAAGCAGAGACCCGCGCCAGCTCCCTGAAAAGCGGGTTTTTCATTTTGCAGATTTAACAGCGGCTTAAACGCCGGATGGTCGCAGACGAAAGGACGGTTCAGCGATACCGTTTAAAGGCTGTGACAGCCGTCAGAGGCTCAGATTCCGCCCAACCACACCTTGGTTCGCATAATGTATATTATGTTAAATAATATGCGTGGATTAAGATTAATAAGTTCATGATTCCCTCTGGCTCTTCAAAAAAAATCAATCAGACTGAGCGCCTTTTAGTAGTCCCCCCTTTTCGCGGGTTGAGTTGCTGCAACGTTCTTCGCCGTTTGTTTTCATCATCGAGGTAAGTCAGCATGTGGATGGTTTTATCGGCACGACCGATCTCTGCTATGGACATAACGTTCAGTCGGCCGAGCTTGAGCGAAGCGATCAGTCGCAGGATATCATCCCAGTGTGGTTCCACTTTTTTTCCGAAATTCAGTCGATGCGAGGATATGGGGTTAAACGGGCCATAATCCGCTTTGGGGTCAATGCGCCAGAATCTGGCACCACCAGTGTCCGCTATTCTTGGATAGAACCGGTATCCCAACAGGCGGAAAAGCCCAAAAATAACATCACCGTAGTCCCCAGTATCGGTCATGATTTGATATAGGCGTGAAAATCAATAAATTGGTGCAGTCGCCTTCTGAAAATGACAGCTCCCGAAACCCCAATTTTAAATCCACATCTTCAATATTATATATTGCGGTTCTTCGTGGTTGCGTTAAGGGTCTTTTGCCGGGCTTGCGGATCGTCACGGAAATTGCGCGTCTCGCCTGCATCCAACTTGCCTTGAACATGAGCACGGGCGGTCGCAAGCGCCCTGTTGCGCCCGTCCTCGTTCGGAATCTTGGTTTCGAAATACTGCGCCGCCGTGCGCAAGGTCTTGAACGCTTCGCCAAGCTCCGGGTGAGCGCGCAACGCCTCGGCCTCGGCTGACTGCTCGAAGGCGATGGCCCTAATTGGCCGGATCGCGTCGCGCAGTAGGTCGGGCAGGTCGCGGTTATTCTCAAACTGGTATATGGTGAGGTTCACCGCGCGCTTAGTGCTGTCATGCTGCAAGTGCGGCAATGCCAGTTCGTTGACACTTTGGTCGCGGGCGATATACAACACGTCACGCCCATGGGGCGATCTGCCGAACCGCTCCCAATTCAGGGTGTAGCCGGACGCCTCGGCAAGCTGCCGGGTGAACTCACGCAGCGACCGACTGTTGCCATCGCGGAACGGGTGGATGTAGTCGGCCTGGGAGTAGAGCTGGCCCAGCTCATGGGTGAATTCGGCGGTTTTCAGCTTGCCCAGCTTGGCCGGATCGGCCTTCGCCAGCACTTCGTCAAGCCGCTTTTGCGCCGCCTCGTCCATGAGCGAATAGGCGACACTTGAAATCGCCCCGACGGTTTCCAGGCTGCGCACCTTGATCCAGTCATTGCCAGCGGGCACCGGGGGCCGGTATTCGCCTGGGGTGACATCATCGAATCCCAGGCCGGGCAGGTCTTGAAAGATGCGGCGATTGATTTCCTTGAGGTGCCCGGCATCGAACCGGCCGCGCACTGGGTCAAGCCGCAGCTCAACGATGCGCCGGAACGTGTGGCTAGCCTCCAGGGCTTCGCGCTGCTCCGCTGTAAGCGGATATTTAGCGCTCATATTCGGAACAGCTCGCAGGCCCGCTTACAAACTGTTGCAGGTCGATTTCGCCATTGATGAAGCGCTGTGCATGGCGTTCATCGGCCGGACTGACATTGAAGCCCTCCAGGCCGACCGAGGCGCGGGAATAGGCTACTGCGTCTTCACGGCGCTTGCGTTCGGCTGGGTCGATTGCGCGCCGGGCTTCGTGCTGTTTTACATAATCGCGCATGAAGGCGCGCAGCACCTGAGCGGCCGAGATATGCTCGGCCTCGGCCGCATGATGAAAGTTCGCTCGCAGGTCGGGTTCGACCCGAAAAGACATGGTGGTTTCTTTGCTCATGGCGTCTGCTCCTAACCAGATGACTCACTGATCGCCAGGGTGGCGAATCAGCCTGTATCGCAATTGTACACGCAATTACGCCCATATGACGCGCATAATCATTATGTATCAAATTATGATACACCTCAAGTGTTTATTTATTTTTCACATATGCCATAAGGGTGCACCAGTCTTTATGATTCATTGATACAAAGTTTTTATCATTCGGCTCAATAAGGTATTTTGAGAAAACACCCCGCGTTTTTCCTATCACATCATAGGCTTCTTTTTGTGTTAACTTATTATCTTTTAAAACCTTTCTAAGATTGTTAGGTGTGTAACCTAGCTCAAAATCAGACATATATATAACCTCCATCTCTATAAAGAAAATTATATAATCAGTTATATTTTTCTTTATTTAGTGAGTATAAAAATACCGGATGTACGTTCTCAACTGAAAGATAATATTGAATAAATTCACCTGTCAAATCCTTATGTGGAAGAATAAGCGGACATATCATAACTCCCGTGATATTTTTCCTTAATGATTTTTTGATTTTCTTTTCTTAACTCTTGCTGCCTCTTGTAGCTTTCAGCCTCAGTTATAACATCAGTAGCATGAATTAAAATTTTTCTTTGTATGTCTCCCGCAATTCCGCGCGGCGTTCTGCAAGGTGATACAGTGCAAAGGTAGCTTTCATCCTGATTCTGTATACAGCCCCCAAATATTGCACAACACATTCAAATTTGCTTACCAACTGCGGTGCTCGCTCTCGATATGAGCGCACTATACTTGGCCCTAGCTCACATCGCTGCCTCTCTTGACACCACATCAGTAGAAGAGTTGTGGATTCTAGACATCTACCCCCTCATGATCGCTGGGTACGCTAGGAACAGCTGTCTACCAGCGGATTTTGACAGGCCGCCTTATTAGTGGCGATATTGATAGCTCGGTTGTCGAACGTGCTGCGAATTCGTTTTCAATCGCCATGGCAGAAGCATCCTCGTTGGGGGGCGCTGAAGGAGCATATCTCCGAGAACAAGCAAGTGGAGCCTTCGCGTCGGGCTTTGCGACAGTGGCCGGTTCCACCGTAATACTTGCCATATTTTTATCCATACTATCTTTTGCTTTTCTTCGAAAAACTGCTTGAGGCAGTTTTGAGTGGTCATCTGTATTTTAGAAGAGAAACATTGAATGCATCAACAAAAGGATAAATATCAGCAACTTTATATGATTTTAAATAATTTATTTAAATTAATTTAGATTATATTTTTGTCATCCTAGCAAAAGACTTCTGCATTTATTGCTCTTTTTTATTGCAATTTATCTCATGATAATAAAGTCTTTCTTAATTAAATATTACATGAGGTTTATTATGTCTGTTCCTGCATTTGGATTAGGTACTTTTCGTTTGAAAGATGATGCTGTGATCACATCAGTAAAAAATGCCCTTGAATTGGGGTATCGTGCGATTGATACAGCACAGATTTATGAAAATGAAATGGCGGTAGGACAAGCCATAGAAGAAAGTGGTGTAGCCCGTGAAGATATCTATATCACGACAAAAATCTGGACAGAAAATCTGAGTAAAGAAAAATTGATACCAAGTCTTAAAGAGAGTATAGCGAAGCTGCGCACTGATTATGTTGACTTGACGTTAATTCATTGGCCATCACCAAATAACGTTGTCAGTGTTGATGAAATAATGAATGCGTTGCTGGGCGCTAAAAATATGGGGTTGACACGTGAAATCGGGGTTTCAAACTTTACGATCGATTTAATGCAACAGGCTATCGATGCAGTAGGTATTGAACAAATCGCCACGAATCAGATTGAACTTTCTCCATATCTACAAAATTGTCATGTGACGGCCTGGGCGAAAGATCACGGAATTCATATCACTTCCTATATGACTCTCGCTTATGGTAAAGCCCTTCAGGATGAGGTTATCGGACGCATAGCCACAAAACATCAGGCCACTCCTGCACAGGTGATCTTATCTTGGGCGATAGCATTAGGTTATAGCGTGATCCCTTCTTCAACTAAGCGTGAAAATTTACAAAGTAATCTGAAAGCTTCCGAGCTTAAACTTGATGCAGACGACATGGCGGCTATCGCCACACTTGATTGTAATGAACGTCTCGTTAGTCCAAAAGATCTTGCTCCTCAATGGGATAACTAATTGCCCTTATTTCTTAATATGTCCATATACACAAATCAAAATCAATAATTAATGAAGAGTGAGAGATATTATGCTTTTTGAACGCTATTCTCTGAATGGTCTGTCGTTATCTAATCGTATTGTTATGCCGCCGATGACACGTTCGCGGTCTGGAATAGACGGTGTAGCTACTGATTTGATGGCTAAATATTATGCACAACGAGCCAGTGCAGGACTTATTATCAGCGAAGGTACACAAATCAGCCAACAGGGACAAGGATATGCATGGACGCCAGGTATTTATAAGTCTGAGCATGTAATAGGATGGAAAAAAGTAACAGATGCAGTACATATGGCAGGAGGAAAAATTTTTGCTCAATTATGGCATGTAGGACGTGTTTCACACACTACTCTACAACCTAATAATTCTGCACCTGTCTCCCCCTCTGCCCTTCAAGCAAAAGGTGTAAAAGTTTTTCTGGATGTGGAAGGCCGTGGACCTGAACATAGTATCGGTGAAATGGTACAACACTCGCTGCCACGAGCACTGACGCTTGATGAAATTCCAGATATCGTAAATGATTATATTCAAGCGGCAAATAATGCTATTGCAGCAGGTTTTGATGGTGTAGAGCTTCATGCAGCGAATGGTTATCTTATTAATCAGTTTATTGATTCTCAGACTAATCTACGAGATGACGAATATGGTGGAACTTTACAAAATCGTTTACGTTTCTTGAGTGAAGTGGCTATGTCAGTAGCGACCGCAATAGGGAAAGATAAGCTGGGTGTTCGCTTGGCACCACTCACAACCCTGATGGGGTCAGAAGATGATACTCCTGAAGCAACTTATCTGGCTGCTGCGAGTGTGCTAAATGATATCGAGGTAGCCTATATTCATATTGCTGAAGCTGACTGGGAAGACGCTCCCGTCATGCCAATAGCCTTTAAAGAAGCTTTTCGCATACTCTATCACGGCACGCTGATATATTCTGGAAAATACACTTTGGAACGCGCTGAAGAAGCTCTAACTAAAGGCTGGTCGGATCTGATCGGATTTGGTCGCCCTTTTATTGCTAACCCAGATTTACCATATCGTTTTGCCAATAGGCTAGAACTAAACCCACCGATAAAAGAGAAATTTTTCGGGGGTAATGAGGATGGCTATACTGATTATTTGGCTATAAGCTAGTAGAAATAGAGACCTTCCCACTCTAAAAGAGTGGGAAAATTGTTTTTAATAAACTCGGTAATCCCCAGTCTTTGGAGAGTGATACTTATTCATTTAAACGCTGTTTTCACATATTCATTCAGAAAATCAATAAATGCTCTGATTCGGGTGCTTACAGCCTGATCACTGTAATATACAGCATTGAAAGGCATCGCGACGGATAAACGTTTTTCAGCCAGTAGTTCAACAAGTTCACCGCTGGCAATTTCCTTATCAATCATATAATCAGACAGACACGCGATACCATTACCCGTTACACATAGTTGTTTAAGGGTTTCACCATTGTTAGAAGAAAGTCCCACTGTTATTTCATGTAGTTGTCTGTCCTGACAAGCTATCGGCCATGTATTAAGTGATACCGGTTCGGTAAAACCAAGACAAATATGGTTTTTCAACTCATCAATGCATTGCGGTATGCCATATTTTTTCAGATATTCAGGAGAGGCGACGATTTTTCGGTAGCTGGAAAAAAGTGGTCTGGCTCGTAGACTGGAGTCGGTTAAGTTGCCTGCACGAATGGCAATATCCACTTTACGCTCAATCAGATTGATATAAGTTTCCGAAGAAATCAATGATAACGTTATTTCTGGGTAGCGTTCGCGAAAAGGTTTAATCAGTGGTATCAGTAAATGTAATACTACTGGTGTTGCAGCATCAATACGCAATAAACCACTTGGTATGTGTTTAGATTCCATAAGCTCAGTTTCAGCGGCGGCCATTTCTTGTAGTACATGCTGAACTCGGCGGAAATAACGCTTACCTTCTTCGGTTAGACTAAGCTGGCGAGTTGTGCGATTGAGCAGGTTCACACCTAGTTTCTTTTCAAGTTTTTTTATAGAACGGCTCACGGCGGAGTTTGCTAATTGCAGATGTTCCGCCGCACGACTGAAACTCCCGCTTTCCACGACTGACACGAAAATTGTCAGTTCTTCTGAATTTGCTTTCATTGTTGCTTATATTGTAAAAGAATGTTGGTGTTTTAAACATTTATGTTATCAAACCATTTTTTCATACTAAATGCCATCAGTAAACGTTTACTATGAAGATAATCAAGACTAAGGCGTTTATATATCTCGAATTATTGTTTTCAACGAGGTAATTCTATAAATCCCTCTTCCAGTCCATGGACCTCCATACCTTCCGGCATAGTCTCCCCAACAGTTACCTGGCGAGACACAGCCTGACGTTTTAAATCCAGACGCCAATTTACTATTAATTGTCCATTGCTATCGTGAGTTAATGCTGCTTCTGGTACAACAATTCCCTGTTCATTGCGGTAAATAACAATATTGACTTTGGCACTCATACCCGGTCTTACGGGATAACCCTGGCTCATGGATGAAGTCACTTTAATCACAACATCATAATAAATTGCCGATCCTGGTTTGTCCGTATTCACGCTTTGCATAGCAATGGTTTCAATTTCTCCCTCCAGAGGGTGCTCAGAAAATCCCTCCCCACTAATTTTTACTGCCTGCCCTTCTTTGAGTTTAGCGAGATCGGCTTCTTCAACCTGTGCCAGTACCTGATATTGTGTTGTGTCCATAATTTCCAGTAAGGGCATCCCTTCGGTAACTCGAACTCCTGTTTGAATCGTTAAGAGCTTCTTACTTTCTCCCTGTGCTGCCCTAAGCACGACACCCGAAAATGGCGCTTTGATTTCTTTATGTAAGTATTGTTCCTGTAGCGTCTGATAGCGGCTTGTTGCATTCTGAAGCTCCATCTTTGCGACATTTAAATTATCAAGACTTCCTTTTTGTCTAATGGACGTAAGATCGTCCTGCGCTGAAGCGAGTTCAATTAGTTGTCGGCGAAGTTGCTGTTGGAGAGTTTCCACTTCCATTTGTGGAATGATGCCCCGTGAAAAAAGAGTCTGTGCTTTTGCAAGATTATCTTTCAATTCCATAACCATATGGTTCGCATTTTCGATGTTTCTTCTGGCCCGAATGACTTCCTGGCTGTTTTCCCAGTTATGCAATTGGTCAACGGCAGATGAGGCCTTGATCATTTCAACTTGCGCTTGCCGAAGCTCAATATCAAGCTTCCGGGTATCAAGCGTAACTAATATCTGGTCAGCTTTCACCCGTTGCCCTTCTTTGACCAAAACTTGTTTGATAATTGCATCAAATGGAGCGGGTATGGTTTCAAGACGCCCAGATTGCAACTTGCCAACCAGACCTAGTTGTTTTTCTACAAGACGGTGTTTTACTTCAATCCACTGCTCTGACTCCTGATCTGGCGATTGCTCTGAGGACAAAAAGGCAAAAAAGCAGGCTACTACGACAAGTATGCCAGCTATGGCCCATCGATAACGTTTAATCATTGAGTGTTATCTCCCAACTTTCCAGTGTAGTGCCAAGAGTTTGAAATTTCTTAATCATCACGTAATGCCTGTACGGGTTCCATTTGTGAAGCTTTATGTGCAGGATGAAAGCCGGAGATAAGTCCTGCCACAATTGAACTACCTATCCCTAAAGGAATGGATAAAGGAGCTAGAGAAAATGACCAGCCAGAATAAAGGACAAAAAGAAAGGAGACGATGACACCTGTCAGTGTACCAAGTATTGCGCCGGCTAAAGTCAGTGATACCGCTTCATACAAAAAAAGGCGCCGGATATCATGGGGTCTTGCGCCTAAAGCCATACGCAACCCAATCTCTTTTCGTCGAGCCGAAACATTCATGAGCATCACATTTGAAATCGCAATGCCGCCAGTGAGTAGCGAAATACCCGCTAACCCAATCAACATAAAAGAAAAGGTTTTGCTTTGATCTGCCTGCCCTTTCAGTAGTTGTTGAGCTACCCGAACATCAATTTCAACCGCTGGAAACTTGCGTTTGAGCAACGCCAATAAATCCTTCGCATCGGTTTCTGTGGTGGTAGTCGTTATGGTACGAGCGATGATGCCATTCAGATCAGTATTGGGTGATATTTTACGCATGGCATTTATAGGGGCAATCACTACCGAATCCAGAGAAAAAGGAAAGATGGGGTTTTGCCCTTTTATATCGAAAATGCCAATCACGGTGTATAAATAATTGCCAATCTGAATCTGCTCACCGAGTATACGGGATGGATTCCCTTGACCAAGGGTGACGGCTACTTCATTGCCAATGACCAGATAAGGAGAGTGTTGATCGTAATCAGAGATAAATCGACCATGACTAAGTTGCAATTGCATAACTTTCTCAAGGTCCGCAGAGGACCCTATCATGGTAAATGTTTCTGTTTTCCCGTTATAGCGCCCGGGAGAAGGATAGTAGATCCAGGGTGCTGCTGAAGATAAACCAGGAATAGCCGTTGTCAGGTCGGCCATTTTAATTGATGTATTATCAACTCCATGACTATAGGAGTTCAGGTTTGCTGTAATGACGTTGATATCAAGCCCGCTGAACATCTTCAACGCAGCAAGTGTGGCGTTATGCCCGGTATTAATAAATGCCACAATAGACGCGCAACCAATAGCAATACCCGATAAAGCAAGCAGAGTACTTCTCACCGTTGCCATTAAGTTACACCAGGCTTCTCTCCATATCATTAATGCTGACATGCCATAATTGCTGGACTGACTATTATCATGCAATTGACCATCAATCATACGTAACTCACGCTGCAAGTAGAATTTATAAGAGCCATTGTTTTTTATAATTTCTCCGCTTTAATATTTATATTTATCATAATAAATAGCCTTTTATTAAAATAACCGACTTCTCTTCTACTAACGCTAAGAAATTAATAATTTAAACTTAATCTCATTAAATATATTTAATGGCAGTGAATTGCAATTATAAATAAATTATTTTCTTTGTGTGACTAATAATGAAATCATGATTTATCATAAATTACTATAATATAAGTTGGGTTTCTGATCTAGAGTGAAATATATAGTTGATTTCTAAATCTTAAAGTTGTAGCATCATCTGGTGATGATTTGGATTTAGCATGTATTATCACATATAACTTTATAAGTAATACATTTAAGTTGCAAATTCAAAAACTATTAACGGAGAATTGTTATGTTCAAGAAATTATTAACAGTTGGTACATTAGTAGCAGGTATTGCATTAACTGGAGGAATTGGGGTTGCATCGGCAGCTGGAGTGACATACAAGTGTGGAAGTGGATATATTACTGATAAGCTTATTGTGGGAAATACCATGTGGGTTGTTAATCCTTATAAAAATTTTGCAAATGTATTTAAATATAGTGGAAGCACATGGTATTTTAAAGGAAGCATTAGAGAGTGTGAGGGCGGTAAATGGGCTGGTTACTATGAGCGTCCGTAGGTAAAAGATAAGATCTTACCGATCTAGTTAGATGTTTCCAACACATTGACAAACCTCGTTGAAAATAACGGGGTTTTTGCTTTTATCATGAATAATAATATTTTCTTCATTTATTACGCGAAACCATAAATCATTTTATTATGTAACTAATAATAACATCACGACTTATGCATAAATTATGAAAATAGACATTATGTTTCTAATCTAGAATGAAATATATAGTTGTTTTCTGAGTTTTAAAATTGTACCATCATCTAGTGATGATTTTGATTTAGCATGCATTGTCACATATGATTTTATAAGTGATACATTTAATTTGCAAATTCAAAAATTATTAAAGGAGAATTGTTATGTTCAAGAAATTATTAACAGTTGGAGTATTAGCAACAGCATTAATCGGAGGAATTGGGACTGCATCGGCAGTAACTTGTAATTCTGAGGAACCAGGATATATTGGTGGGGGTAAGTATTATAGATATCTTACTAATCCTTATAATAATTTTGCCAATGTATTTACGGAGGATACTAGATTTGGAAAGATGACATGGTATTTTAAAGATCGTCTTGGAAGTTGTGAATTGAGTTCCGGATATACCGCTTACCAAGCTTACTATGAAGGTAGATTAGGATAAGCGGATAATTTTATTATAGATTTTTTAAAAAATACAGATAAACCTCGTTAAAAGTAACGGGGTTTTTGCTTTTATCATGAATAATAATATTTCATATTTTTCCTTATTAGCCTGTTTCAACTGCCTTTCATAACTCTATTTACTACATTCAAAATATTGATTGCAGCACATTGCATTGCAATTATTACGCGAAACCATAAATCACTTGATTATGTAACTAATTAAGTACATTATATTTTTTTAATATTTCTTTAACCCTATCCTTAGGGATAGAATACGAAGTATTACCATTTCTCCCAACCATTTTTTTGGCTGCAATCATGGCATTAATTATTGCTTCTTCTGTTGCATTGATTGTTGCCTCATACAAAGGATCTAGTTTGTCATTTGGCAGTATTTTTATTGTTCTTGCATCCTCTCTGGAAAATACATCATTATTTGCGGTTGAAAATGCAATAAATATCTCACCGCTGGTATTCCTGGCTACACCGCCAACTTTTGCAAGCCCAAGAGATACTCTTTTAGCTATTTTTTCTAATTGATGAGGAGCTAATGGTGCATCTGTGGCCACCACTGCTATTATAGAACCGGCATCCTTTATTTTTTTCTTATCTCCATGATATATCGGCTTGAGATCCTTTATTTCTTTACCAACCGGAATCCCAGAAATAATCAAGTCATCCCTATCACCAAAGTTGCCTTGAACAAGAACGCCAATAGTATATCCTCCATCTTCTTTATCCAGAATTCTTGATGAAGTACCTGTGCCTCCCTTAAACTTAAAAAGGTTCATTCCAGTTCCCCCACCGACATTACCTTCTTTTATCGCTCCTGATTTAGCACTATTCAATGCATTATATACATGTTCTTTTTTTACATGCATACCGTTTATATCATTCAATATTCCATCCCAGGTTTCTGCAACCACAGGTAATAACCAAAATAAATCATCTTTTAGTGGTGATGTTAGATTATTATCAATCATCCAACTAATTGTTGAGTCTCTAACAACACCAACACTGTGGGTATTGGTTATCAATATTGGTGTTTCCAAAAAGCCACTTTCTTTGACCCATTGATTGCCTGTCATATCTCCATTTCCATTTAAAGAGAATGTACTCGAAAACACAGGGCTAAATTTCTTTCCTCTTGGCAATATAGCTGTCACGCCTGTTCTTATTGGACCTTTCCCAACTTCTAGCTTTCCATCGCCTTCTATTATGGTTGAATAGCCAACTTCTACACCACTAACATCTGTAATCGCATTATATTTTCCCGTCACTCCAGAGAAAGGAATGCCTAAATCCCTTGCTCTAATCTCATTAGCTAAAGCATTAGAGGATATCATTGTCGATATAGATAAGATTATAATATTCAATATTTTCATAAATACTCCTTGTTTATCACAAGTAACGATACTTGTATATTTGCCAACTCATGATCGTTAATAAGTACGATCATGAGTTCCTTCCTTATCCTTAGCTAATGTGATGCAATGTTTCGCCGACAGCGTCAAAGAGACGATCCAAATCTGCCCTTTCCGCGTTGAACATAGGTCCGAATTGCAGCGTATTACCGCTAAAACGTACATAAAAACCCGCTTTCCAAAGCGCGATACTGGCATCAAAAGGACGTATGGCGGTATCACCGTCACGGGCAGCCAACTCAATTGCTCCCACCAAGCCACAGTTGCGGATGTCAGTCACGTTTGGACAGTTTTTAAGGGCATGAAGAGCCGTTTCGAAATGAGGGGCAAGCTCGGCTGAACGCTGGATAAGATGGTCTTTATCCAGCAGATCCAAGGTTGCTAACCCGGCGGCACAGGCTACAGGGTGTGCCGAATAGGTATGACCATGACTAAATTCCACAAGGTGTTCTGGCAATGGCTGAGACATAAAGGTCTCATAAATTTCACTGCTTGCCACTACGCCTCCCAGAGGAATGGCGCCATTGGTAATTTGTTTGGCAAAATTAAGAATATCTGGCGTCACACCAAAATATTCAGCACCGGTCCAGCGCCCCATGCGACCAAAGCCGGTAATAACCTCGTCAAAAATCAACAAAATATTATGCTGATCGCAAATTTCACGCAGACGCTGTAGATACCCTTTAGGCGGAATAATCGCACCAGCGGAACCACACACCGGTTCGATAATAACCGCCGCGATGTTTGAAGCATCATGCAGTTCGATCAATTTGAGCATCTCATTGGCTAACTCCACACCGCCGGTTTCCGCCATGCCTGGCGTGAACGCCATATCGGTTTGTAGCGTATGGGGTAAGTGATCGACATCCATCAATTGTCCGAACATTTTGCGGTTACTACCAATTCCCCCCAAACTAGTACCAGCAACATTGACACCATGATAGCCAAGTACACGACCAATCAGCTTAGTTTTTGCCGGCTGGCCTTTCACACGCCAGTAGGCGCGCGCCATTTTGACAGCGGTGTCTGTAGATTCAGAACCTGAGCTGGTGAAAAAGACGTGATTAAGATCACCAGGTGTCAAATTGGCAATTTTTTCTGCCAGTTGAAACGACAAGGGATGACCGAACTGAAAGCCTGGTGAGTAATCAAGTGTACTCAATTGAGTAGCGACAGCTTTCTGAATTTCTGTTCGGGTATGACCCGCTCCACAGGTCCAAAGACCAGACAGGCTGTCATAAATTTGGCGCCCTTTATCATCCTTCAGCCACTGCCCTTCGGCAGCAACGATAAAACGCGGATCGCGGTGGAAATTTCGGTTAGCACTGAATGGCATCCAGTGAGATTTCAGGTTTAACGATTCAGAAAAACGGGTCTCAGACATAGTTAACTTCCTCTCACAAAAGTAAAATTTGAGTTTAGTTCAATCTCTAATTTTTGCCAACAATAATTCTCCGATTTGTTATGTAGATATATCGTGGCCTAACATGTAATTACCCCGTAAGCCAATCAAGTTGCCAAATGGGTCTTCCACTTGACACATCCCCAGACCATCTTCAATAGCCATTGGACCTCGATACAGCCTGGCACCAAGTTGCTGAAAATGTTCAATTGCATCTTTAAGGTCAGGAACAGACCAATACATTACCGTACCTTTTTTACCTGCTCCTACTTTGTCATCAGCTTGCACAATTTCCAGCGAAAATCCGTTGATTTTTAGAACCGTAAAATCGAATTCTTCCAGATATACACTTCGAGCTTCTGGAAAAGCTTCTTTGTACCAATCAAGCCCTGCTTTCACATTGGGAACATGAATTAATAAAGCTATCGGCTTCAGATTGCATCTCCTTGTCGTTAAGTAACGCTATCTATAAAAATATAGGGTGGAAAAACCACCCTATGTGAACTCAATATCAGAGCTAACAACTTTTATATCCTGTGGTTCTAATAAAAAATAGTACCATTAATGCAAGTCACCGCGCTGCCACCGACCAAAATCTTACCGTCAGAGTGACTAAGCTGTAGACGTCCCTGACGGCCAAGTCTTTTGCCCTGTGATGAATGAACAATTTTATCGTTAATCATAGCGATTTTGTGGTAACGCATGAATGCAGCAACACTGCCGTTTCCACTGCCGCATACAGGATCTTCATTCACACCACATGAAGGCGCGAAAGAGCGCACTTCAATATCGGCTTCTCCCCCTTCCTGATAGGAGCCATAGAGACAAATCCCAGTGATGTTCATTTGAATGTCGTGCTCATGCAGCTTGGTATAATCAGGTTCCGCTGCCAGAACGGCTTCTGCTCCTGTGGTATGGGCGACAATCCAGCGAGCTCCAACGTCAATAAGTGCAGGGGCCAACGTGCGATCTAGCTGACAACCGAGAATGCTTTCGAGGAGATCTGTTTGCCCGGTACTGAGCGGTGTGATGGTCGGTTCTGGTAGTTCAAAGGTGATTGTTGTATGACCTTCTTGTGTTTCTGTCACGTTCAGTGTAATTAATCCCGCCTCACATTCCTGAATCAGTTGTCCCCTGCTCACCTGAATTAAGCCGGCTTCAAGAAGAGCATATGCGGTACCTATCGTAGGATGACCGGCAAAAGGGAGTTCACTGGCAGGTGTAAAAATCCGTACACGGTAATCTGCTAATGGGTTTTCTGCGGGGAGGACAAACGTAGTCTCTGAAAGATTGGTCCAGTTAGCAATATCCTGCATCTGTATCGGTGAAAGTTCCCTAGCATCCATGATAACGGCAACGGGATTTCCCTTGAAAGGCTGGTGAGTGAATACATCAACCTGCTTAAATGGTACGAAAGACATAAAATTTCCTTATATAGTGCCAAATTTGTAAGTGTGTCAGGGAATGATATTAAGAGCTGAAAATATGACAAAATGGTAGTTTGATGTCAAACAATCCATCATTATTATTAACGCAGTGGTTTATAATAAAAGAACAAAATCAATATAAAAATATGTGATGAAACTCCAAAAAACGAATTAAATTAAACCATTTGTGAAATAACACAATATTAATCTTAAGATCACTGTGTTTAATTCGTTCAAATAAATCAATTCCCCTATGGGGATTTTATTTTCATTTAATAACGTCAGGATATAAAACATGATTAAATTTATTTATACAAATGATAAAGAAAAATGGAAAGAAGAATCATCGATCACAAGAACGAATAAAAAAGCCAATTTAATTATCACCAACAAACGAGGTCGAAAACTAGACGGATTTGGTGGTTGCTTTAATGAACTTGGGATGAAGGCTTTACTCGATCTGGATAAAGAAAATAGAAAAATTGTTTTAGATAAATTATTTTCTCCGGATGGAGAATGTAAATTTACATTAGCCAGAATGCCTATTGGCGCCAGTGATTACGCTGTTTCTTGGTATAGTTTAAATGATATTGAAGATGATTATAGTATGGCATATTTCTCAATCCAAAGAGATAAAAGTCTACTTATTCCCTATATAAAAGAAGCTTTAAACAGACAACCAAATTTAAAAATATCGGCTTCACCATGGAGCCCTCCTGTATGGCTTAAAACTCATCAAGTATATAATTTTGGCAAACTAAAGAGTGACGCTCAAAGCCAGGATGCATATGCTTTATATTTCACAAAATTCGTCGAATCTTATCATAAAGAAGGAATTTCAATTGCTCAGGTCCATATCCAGAATGAAGTCGCGGCGGATCAAAAATTTCCTTCTTGTGTATGGAGCGGCGAGCAATTAAGAGATTTCATAAAAGAACACCTCGGTCCAAAATTTGAAAAAGATAATATCAAGACTGAGATTTGGTTAGGTACCATTAATTCACCTGAATTCTTTAAAGAAGTCGGTCAGGATTATGATAATTACGCAAACTGTGTATTACGTGATGAAGACGCCTATAGATATGTGAAAGGCGTTGGTTATCAATGGCAAGGGAAAAATGCTATTCAAAGAACAGTACAAAGCTATCCAGAATTAAAATATTATCAAACTGAAAATGAATGCGGTGATGGTAATAATAGTTGGGAATATGCCCATTATGTATTTACACTTTTCAGGCATTATTTAACTAATGGGGCTAATGGTTATTTGTATTGGAATATGGTATTGCATTCAGGTGGAGAAAGTAGTTGGGGTTGGAAACAGAATAGTATGATAAGTATTCCAATAGGTAAAAACGAAGTGATATATAATCCAGAATATTATGTCATGCGCCATTTTTCTGGTTTAATTTTACCTGATGCAAAACATATCGAATTAGAAGGCCATATGTCAGGAAATGCTGTCGCTTTCGAAAATAAAGAAGGTTCCATTATTGTTAATATAAATAACTCTTATCAAGAAAAGAAACTATTAAATATCAAACATAATGATGATGTTTGGCGTGTTTGTTTAGAACCCAATTCTATTAATTCGATTATTTTTCTCTAAATTATCATCATCTTGGTTTTTACTGGAGTATAAATCTTCTGAGTGGGGGTGATAGATTGGTTTTATAGGTATTCTATACGGTTTATCTGGGATAATTACCCCCTATTGATTCAATCATAGGTTATTATTAAAAATATATTTTAATATTTAATTTTCTAGGTGTTTTTATATCTGTCTCGATATTCTTTTGGTGTCATATTATAATTTCTTTTAAACATAGAATAAAAGTAATGTAAAGATGAATACCCACAAATACTAACGATTTCACTTATTGGAATAGAGGTGTGCGTTAAAATATTTTTCACTTTATCTAATTTCTCATTATGAATAATAGTATGAATTGTTTGTCCAAATTCTTTTTTAAAACGATTTTCAAGATTGGAGCGTGATATGCCTACAGCATCAATAACTTGTTCAACCTTTATCCCCTTACAGGCGTTATGACGAATATAATGCATTGCCTGAATGACCAGCGGATCTTTTAATGCGCGGAAATCTGTCGATTGCCTTGCAATAACTTTCAAAGGCGGAATTAATTGGCGGTGATATTTTTTGGGAGAATAACCTTCAAGAAGTTGATGAAGTAATTTTGCTGCTTGGTAGCCCATTTTTTGTGTCCCTTGTACAACGGAAGACAGTGCTGTACGTGAAAGAAAACGTGCTATTTCTTCATTATCTATGCCTATAACACAGATTTTATCAGGTATAGGAATATCCAGATGTTCACATACAGATAATATATGTCTGGCTCTTGCATCTGTCACAGCAATAATGCCTGTATTAGGTGGTAAAGTTTGGATCCAATCTTTTAATCTATTTTGTGCGTAAGACCAGTTTTCTGGTGTTGTTTCCATCCCTTGATATACAACACCTTGATATTGTTCTTTTTCGATCAATTGCCGGAAAGCGTGTTCACGTTCTATTGCCCATCGTTTGCCACTTACCTGAGGTAAACCGTAAAATGCGAAACGTTTAATCCCTTTATCTTTTAAATGATTAAATGCACTTTCTATTAAAGCAAAGTTATTCGTAGCAATATAATGTGCTGCCGGATAGTTATTTTCTTGGAGGTAAGAGCCACCGACACCAATAACAGGAATGTTTAGCTGACTAAAAGAACGTTGAATTTCTATATCATCAAAATCAGCAATAATTCCATCACTATGTAATGTTTTTAAAGTATTTAATTTCGTGGTGAAATCTTCTTCAATGAAGATGTCCCAATGACATTGGGATGCCTGTAAATATTCACCTATTCCTTCTATTACCTGGCGGTCATAAGCTTTATTTGCATTGAACAATAATGTTATATGGTAGCGTCTATTCATCATGGGCAACCCTATGGATTAAAATTGAATATATACAATATAAATAATCATTCTTTTTCTATTTTCAGAGTTAAATTAATACCCAATTATGGGATGGAGCACACAATTAACAACAATCTTAATGGAGAAATAAAATAACACAATTGAAAAGAGAGGCATTGATGAACAAAATATTATACACACGTATGTCTGTTAGAGGCGGGTATGTACATGTATTTTGAAAAAATAAATAGAATTGATTATGAAGGTACACAAAGCAATAATCCATTAGCCTTCCGGCACTATAACCCGGAAGAGATTATTCTGGGCAAGAAGATGAAAGATCATCTGCGCTTTTCTGTCTGTTATTGGCACAGCTTTTGTTGGAATGGCGCTGATATGTTTGGTTCTGGCGCATTTGAACGTTTTTGGCAAAAAGGAGGTGATACCTTAGAATTGGCTAAACTTAAAGCCAGTGTTGCTTTTGAGTTTTTCTCCAAATTGAATATTCCTTTTTATTGTTTCCATGATATTGATGTGGCTCCTGAAGGCTCTTCCCTAAAAGAATATATTTATAATTTGGGTGTTATGTCCGATATTCTGGCAAACAAACAAGAAAAAACGGGTGTTAAATTGTTATGGGGAACGGCAAATTGCTTTACAAACTCACGTTATGCTGCCGGTGCGTCAACTAACCCGGATCCAAATATTTTCGCTTACGCGTCAGCACAGGTATGCCAAGTTATGCAGATGACTAAAAAACTGGGTGGTGAAAACTACGTACTTTGGGGAGGACGTGAAGGCTATGAAAGTTTGCTGAATACAGATTTACGCCAAGAAAGAGAACAAATAGGTCGTTTTATGCAGATGGTTGTGGATTACAAATACAAAATTGGTTTTCAGGGGACTTTGCTGATAGAACCTAAACCTCAGGAGCCTACTAAGCACCAATATGATTATGATGTGGCTACTGTTTATGGTTTCTTAAAACAGTTTGGCTTAGAAAATGAAATCAAGGTTAATATTGAAGCCAACCATGCCACATTATCTGGGCACTCATTTCAACATGAAGTTGCCACAGCAATTGCACTGGGTATATTCGGTTCTATTGATGCGAATCGTGGAGATGCTCAACTTGGTTGGGATACAGACCAATTTCCGAATAGTGTAGAAGAGAATTCACTTGTGATGTACGAGATCGTGAAGGTTGGTGGGTTTACAACTGGTGGTTTAAATTTTGACGCAAAAGTCCGCCGGCAAAGTATTGATGTTTATGATCTATTTTATGGACATATTGGTGCGATTGATACCATGGCTTTATCTTTAAAAAATGCAGTGAAAATGTTGTTGGATGGCAAATTAGATAAGTATATCGCTCAACGTTATTCTGGCTGGAATAGTGAATTAGGTAAAAATATTCTTAAACGAAAAATGACACTGGATGAAGTGGCCCGTTACGCAGAAAAACTAACTCAAGAACCTAAGCATCAAAGTGGGCAGCAGGAATTACTGGAAAATCTTGTTAATCGCTATATTTATGGCTAAAGCAATTCAATTGCTCCGCCATTTAATTAAAAAACTTACTTATTATATGAAGGATGCTTGGAAGTAAATAATCATGCAGTTGTCATTATAATTATCGAAAAACACACGATTGGCTTTGTTAAGTGACGTTCTTATGACTTGTCAGAAAAATAAAAGAAAATAGGGATGTTGTCATATGATTTCTCTAATATAAAGAAGAAATCGATATTTGATTTTGTATATTGATCAATATTTTAATCGTATTTTTTAACATGGGGAAATTAATATGCCAAATAATCGTGTAGCTTATCGGGCTGATACTCGTCCACCTGAACAAATATTTAATACGGGATTTCTTCCCCGTTTCCCTGGAGGCGTGAGAATCCAAGAAGGAGGGCAAATGATAGGTGGAATATCAACATCGAAAGAGCTTTCTATCGCAATGAACTATGCTGCGCTATATGAAGGCTATGTATATGCAGTCAGAGCTAATGGTGTTGATTTATTGGAGTATTTTGTCAGAATAAATGCATCTTCTGGGGTAATAAGGAATGCGACAACGCAAATGGAAATAGCTTGTGAAAGGATTTTGGCAAAAGATGTGCTGGCCGCACGGAAAGTGCTTATTTCAGGAAATAAAAGGGTCTTCTCTGGGGAACTTTACATCAATCCCCTTGCTGCTGAAGCACCGGAACTTCAAATTATCAGAATGTTAATGTCTTCAGATATTGCTGTTTGTGAACCTTCATTTCATTCCTAATGATAAATTTTACGAATGCAATATTCTAACATTAAAGAAATTTAATGCGGAAATTTGATAATGAATTACGTCAACTTTTTCGACAGGTGAATTTTGTCCAGAAATTTACGGTCTGAAATGTATTTGCAAAAGCGAGACCGTAAATTTCTATTCAAATTTCTTTACTGTTCCTCATCTTAAACTCCATTCTTTACTATTATTAATAAGTCACCTTTGATTTTTCCCTCTCGTGACAACGATTAATTTAAAAAAATCAGATTGATATACATCAGCTTGCAACCACTCTTGCAGGTATCTATTATTTGGAGAAAGCAATATGTTCTCGCGTCGTGATATCTTGAAGGCATCCGCAGTTAGCGCGGCAGCAGCCAGCGTTATGGGCAGTATGATTAAATCCGCTGTTGCTGATGACCAACGTAATCTTGTCTCACCTGACAATAAATTGTCAGGAAATGCCAAAAGCTTATATAAATATAAATTCACAAACAGTAAAAAGCGTGTATTGGAATATGGATGGGCACGCGAAGCCACGGTAGAGCAATTCCCGATATCCAAAGGTATTGCTGGTGTTGATATGAAGCTTGAACCTGGTGGTGTACGTGAACTCCATTGGCATGCTATTGCCGCCGAATGGGCATTTATGCTTGAAGGCCATGCACGTATTACTATTATCGATCCGGAGGGCAAATGTGAAGTGGCAGATTTTGGCCCCGGTGATGTGTGGTATTTTCCTAAAGGGCATGGTCATTCTATTCAAGCACTTGAAGATGGCGCACATTTTGTGCTGACTTTCGATGACGGATACTTCTCAGAATTTGGAACTTTCAGTATCACTGATTGGGTGACGCATATACCGAAAGAAGTGCTTGAAAAGAGCGTTAACATGTCGGCAGAGGTTTTTTCTAAAATCAAACAGGGAGAAGCTTATATAGTCGGTGGCGCTATCCCGCCAAAACTACCCCTGCCGGTTAACGACGGAGGACTGAATAATGCACCACTCACCCATCGGTATGAGCTCATGAAGAAAAAACCATTCTTCGAAAACGATGCAGGGAGTATTCATAAAGTGTCATCGCTGGAGTTCCCCATTTCTACAACGATTACCGGCATTATAGAGATCATCAAACCTGGCGCAGTACGCGAGTTACATTGGCATCCTAATGCCAATGAGTGGCAATACTACATTTCAGGCAAAGGGCGTATGACGGTATTTGGCTCCCACGGACACGCACAAACCGAGAAATATGAACCGACCGACGTCGGCTATGTGCCGCAAGGATTTGGTCACTATATCGAGAATATTGGGAATGAGGATCTTAAAGTGCTTGTTGTGCTGGATAACGGCATCTACCAAGATATTTCACTATCCGATTGGTTAGCTAAAACGCCGTCTTATCTGCTGGCGGATAATTTCAACAATCAGATTGCCGACTGGGTAGACCGTCCCAAGGATAAGCTGGTTATATCGCGCCGCAGGACTTGATATATCCCTTATCGAAGAGACAGGAAGGGCTTTACGCCCCTCCTGTAGTTTCTCCTGCTAGCTTAAGACAATGAAGCTACTGGGTGGCCCAGGATAGTTTGAACAAGCCATCTTTGGCCACTCCCTCCCAAGTAAAACCCTTGACCAAGTGATCAACGCTGATCACGACCGAGGAACCTTTCAGCTCGATTTGCAAATGCCGGTGCGTTTCCGCTTGGCTACCGAACACCTTGCGCATCACCAGGGCCGTGCCATTGGTCGAGTCGGTCAGCATCAGGTCATCCTCGTGGCGGCTGACGAGGATTTTTTCCGCATCGGTCACCAGCATGATCAAGCGGTCCAGGACTTGGCCGGGGTCATCGTTGTCAATGATGATCGTGCGGTAATGCGACCACATCTCCTGGCTGAGGCGGTAGGTATCGTCATCAGCGCCGCCATGCAGTACCACGCTGTCAACACCGACGATCAGCGGTGGGGTCAGATCGTCCTGGCCCCACCCGCCCTGAAGCAACAGTGATGAACCAATGCGCTCGACACTAGTGTAATGGTTTATCTTCTGCACACCGCCGTCCTTGATCCAGTACAGCGTCTGGTCCGTTGGACTGTACGCGTATGCCCCCTTATTACCAACGGCAACGCCAATGAAACGTAGGTTATCCGCGGCAGGGATACCACCAAGGGAGAACGTCTGACCACTGCCGACATCAAACCAGCCTTGTATGCCATCGCCTTGTAAAGCCAGCACGCCTTTGGTATGCCACTGACCAGCAACCTTAGCAAGTGCCTGTGGCAGATGGGTGCGGTTGTCCTGTTGCCAACCTTTGTCGACGGCAACCAACTGCAATTTGCCGCCATTGGTTCGCAGCAGGATCTCGCCCTTGACGGTGGTCAGACGCAGTCCGGCATCGACTTGCTCCGCCGCTTTGAGGTGCAGTTCAGGCATCAGCTCACTGGCAGCGGGAAGTTGAGCCGAGGCGTCAAGTACTTCGTCGGTACCGAACGCGGCAGCCAGCGCATCGGCAGTCATAGGTGGCTGGAGATACAACTTGCCGCTGGCAGGTTCGAACAGTCGCGCGCTGGAACCATCCGCGTCAAAACCCAAGAACTGTAAATGCTTGTCTTGCAGGGAAGCCACAACCACCTGACCGTTGTGGTACCACACCGGTAGCACGCTCTTGCCGTCGGCGCCCTTGACTCCGAACACGGCCAGGGTGGCGCTGAAGCCGGTAACATCGGCCAAGTCCTTCCACCAATGGGTATGTCTCTTGAGCCAATGCTCGTTGACTGCTCCGTAGCTAAGTTGTCCCAGTGCATCAAGCTGGGCAACACACCCATCCTCGGTCATTGCAATCAGATGACCGTTCACATTGATCACGTTAGCCAAGGCCGGCGTGGTGACCCGCAATGCGCTCGGCTGGTTGGCGTTGAGTACCGCCTGCCCAGGTCCTTCCTGGCGGAACAGGGCCTTTTGCTCCCTGCTGTAGAAGAAAAATACTTCCTTATCACCGGGCTGCGGTATGCTTCCTGCCAATACTAGGTCAACCGGGATCTCCCAAGCACTGCGGGTCTGCTCATGCTCTTTGAAGTACCGGGGCTTATCCGCTGGTAGTGCCAGATTCGGCTTAATTAGCGTCCCGTCACTGGTGCGTATCCAGTAGCGGTGCGGCACGTTAGCCGCATCTACGCCAAACACCGTGACCAGCGCCGCACTGGTCGGCTTGATCAGCCGTGCACTCAGCGTATACATCGGGGTCACACGTTGGGTGCTATTGCTTTCGTAGTCCTGGAGCATGACCTTGAGTTCATCATCATGCCGATCGGTACGTGCCGAAAACCGGAGCAGCGCATCATCACCCACCACACTAACCAACTCCATTCGGTCACCGAGGATCTGATAGCTTAGCTCGGACTCCCTCTCCTTTAGCTGATAACGGCGCGCTAGGTAGACCACATCTCCCTCCTGCCAGAACCGGCTGATGTTGCCCGCGTTCCGGTTGAACCATGGCTCAAACTGCGCATCGACCTGCCCGGTGGCGATGTCTACCCGCCACGCCACCGCGTTGTCGGCATCGTAGAAATAGGCATGGTCGCCAATCACTGCTCCCAGTTGGGCATGTTTAGCCTGCTCCTGGCTGGTGTCGGTGAACAGCATACGATTCTTGGCTACATCGTAGAATACTCGCCCATAGTGGCGGTAGTTCTCGACCACTACATACTGTCCGTGTAGCTGATGCGCCTTGGCCAGTTCGCTTAGGTGCTGCTCGATTTGCTGCTGCTTACTCGCATCTACAGCCACCACTTTGGGGGTCTGGTTGAGCTGGCCGGTGAAATCGACTTTGCGCAACTCACCCTTGCCGTTGACCACCGATACCTGCCTGTTCTGGGTCAAATCAAGCTTTACCACAACCCCGCCAATCTCCAGCTGGTTCTCCAACGGGTTCTTCGACACTTTGATGTTGTCGTTGTCAAGCTGGCTGCTATCGATGATCCAGTCCGACAACTCATTGGCGACATGGTTCGTGAGCTTAACCCAGGTGCCTTTGTTGAGGCCGATCTGGTACCTACCACCTGCACCCTTGATCTCGTAATGCAGGTGTTTATGCAGCGCCTTGGGCAGTTCGGGCACCACCAGTTGCCAGTTGCGCTGATCGAGCACCACTTCGATCGGGGTGTCGACGTACTCATGACGAATCCTGCGGATCGTCTCCTCACCCGGAAAGATGTAAAAGTCGTAGTCGAACCTCTTGTCTTCCTCAAGTTTGCGGATCACGTCAAAGCCAGCGTCGTGGCGTGTGGTGGCTCCAGGTAACAGCATGTATTCGTAGCTGATGTAGGACTTGGGCGTGCCCGGCAGGATCACAACATTGCTGTCGCTGTGCTCAAGAGACTTGGAGGCGTCCTTGTAACCAATGCCGCTGCGCACCTCGATCGCCTGGCTACGGTCGTGGACCATTCGCGGAAAGTCACCGACCCAGAAGAAGTAATTAATTTTCCCTGAACCAGTAGAGCCGGAATGGGTGCGGTAGATGTACTGGCTGTCGAAGCTGATCTGGTTATTGCGCAAATCGAGGCTCTTAACCACCGCCCCGGGAAGGGGTACCAGCACTTTGTTCTTGTCGTCATAACGATAGCCGTTGCTTTTATACGCCTTGTCGACTATGTCGAAGTAACGACCCACCGCCTTAGCATCCTCGGCAACCGCACCAAAGGCCTGCGCCAGTGCCGTAAAGCCCACTGCGAGACCGCCCAGGATCACCCCCCCGGCACCGAGCACAGCACTTGCTGTCGAAGCACCGACTAACCCTGCCCCCACCCCGGCTACGCCGGTGACGAAGCTAGCCGAGTCGAACGCCAGCTGGGTACCGAACACCGCTTTCTGCACATCGTTCTCGGCATGGGCCAACTCATAGGCGTCCAAACCGACCATGGCTCCGCCAAACAACAAGCCAGCGCCTTCGTTGACGGTGTGGCCCAGGTTTGAAGCAAAGTCCTTGAACGAGGTTCCGGCAGCCACCACTTCGCCGCGCAGTGCCGTGCGCACCAGTTCAGTGACCTTAGTAATGTCCTGGAGACTGCTGTGAGCTATCTGGGCCAGGCCGAGGTAGCTGTGGACCTTGAGCGCGGTGGCTAGATCAGGCGAAGTCACTCCGCTTGCCACATTGTGACGGTTTTTGTCAGCAAACCACTGGATCAGCGTCTGAACTGCAAACCCGGCGTTCAACCCGTCCACTGGCATGGCCTCGCTCACCCCGCCGCGAGGCCGCATCCGACCGTGCTCCAGGGTAAAGTGCTCGTTCAGCACACTCATGTGCTTATCGACGAAGCGCCGGAATTCGACAAAGGTGCTATCGTTGGTGTCCAGACTGCGGGTCTGCTCGGGATGGTCACGGTTGATGAACTGGATTTGGTAGCGACCTTCCCCCAGGTCTTTGGTTGTGGCGATGATCGGTAGCCAGTGGTTGTCCAGTTGGTACTTTTGCGCCAGCCGGGTACTGGCGGCTTCGAACCGTGCGCCCCATTGCTCGGCGTCAAAGGTCTTCAGCGCGGTGCCCAGTGGCAAGTCTTCCGTGACCCGCTCCTGTGTACTCACCGTCTGCTCGACCTGACGCCGTTGCCCGATGACACTAGCCAGTTCCTCGAACCGGGTCAGATCGGCCACGTTCAAGCCATTGCTCACGGGTACCTCAGCCATCTTGCCGGTATCGATCTCAATCAGGTTGAAGGCCGGCGCCGAGTTACTGCCGAATAAACCGTAGTGTGCGGTCAGATTACTCTCCACCAAGTGCTGCTCCATGGCCCTGAACAGGCTCTTGGGGTTGTCGAAGGCAAAGATCCCAACGTTCGGGTCATAGAAGTAGTAGCGACGGCCTTTGGTTGTGACAGCTCTTCCTACCATCATCGAGTGATTCTGGGTATTGAGCGCGAACATCGAGGTGCTGGTCGTTGTGTCCAGTCGCGATACCACTTCGGACAAATTGAACTGGCCCAGATCCGTGGAGGCTTGCACGGCTTCGACATTGGCGTGCAGCCTGAGCAGGCTGTTCTTGAGCAGCGTGGAGCTGCCCGCTTGCGGGTCGGCGGAGGCGAAGAACAGCTTTTGCACCAGGCTGTCGATGCCGGCTTCTCCGCCACTGGCTAATGCCACGGCCATGGTCCTGACCAAAGGGTAACAACGGCCCCCGGATTGGTCACCAATCAACGACAGGTAAAAGTCCTGTGGCACCAAGCGTTCGAAGACACTGCCGGCGTCATGAAAGTTCTCGCTAAACACCGCGGTCTGCCGCAGGATCTTGTCAATGTACTCGGCCTGGCTGGTTTCGGTGATGCGACCGCTCAAGGCGCCCCGTTGTTCGTCGGTGAGTTTTTCCTCAAGAAACAGGCGCTTCATCTCCAGGGCCGACATTTTGTCATCTACCCCAGGGATCTTGATCTCACGGAAATTGCGCAAACCATCTCTGAATCCGGTGCCCTGTTTTCCGCGCTGATAGGCTTCGGAGGCTGCATAACGTTCACCCACGCTACTGGTGTGCTCCTCGCCCTGAATGGCCGTATCGTCAATCCGTACCACCGTTGCGCTGCCCTCTTTGGCTTTGATCTGCTGCCAGAGCCAGGTATTTTCGACAGCGACAGCTTCACGCAATACCGGATCGTACTGTGCCCTGTAGTAGTCTTGTGTAAGACTGAGTTGCTTGATCTGTTGGTCGATCAAGGCTGTATCGCTTGAGGTGTGTCGTGCTTCCTGGCGCTGGTAGCGCTTGCCCTCCATCTGGTCTATGTCGGTTTTGACCTTAGCCTGAACCGCTTCGCGCAACCGGGTCCATGCAGCAATCGCCGGATGCTCGGGAGAAAACGCGCCCTCTGTATAGACACCGTCGGCAACCCCTTCGACCGACACCCCAAACTGCGTCGCTACCTTCTTCAATTGTTGGTGAACCTGCTCACGGTAAGTGGCGAACTCGGCCTGTTTGCCCTCCACCACCTGACTGCCGGCGTCCCGGATCGAGAGCGACTCTGCACCATCGCGCAGTTTCAGCCAAATCCGCTGTCCGTCTCGTTGATATTCCTGGCGCTGGAACACCAGTTGCCATTTGTCATTGACGAACTGCATGTACGCCGCAGCAAGGCCCTCGACGGTACCGGATACTTGGTAATCTTTGTAGTCGACTGCCATCACTACGTTGTCGTACAGCAGCGAGCTGTTGATCCGGCCATCGTGGTAAACCCGGTAGGTATTGGCGTCGAGATTGGTCACTATCAGTGAACTACCCGACAACGTGCCGGTGAAAAGGAAGCTGCCCGGTGCTGTTTTCTTAGGTATGTCCACATAAGCGGGCACCGCATTGGACTGATTTGGACCGCTGTAGCCGAGGAAATACGCCGGCACACTTGTTGCAGATATGTGATTGGCGTTTTTCTCGGTGTATTCCAGCTCATACAGGTTGGGCGCAACCTTCACCAACTGGGCATTACCCTTTGCCGGTAGACGGCCCGACTTTACCAGTACTTCGGCACTGAGGGTATGGGTTTTGGCAAACAGTGCAGGATCGACGGCAAACTGATGGATGTCGGCGCTGCCTTGACGGGACTCAAATCCATCACCTACAGACGCCAGCCCGGCCTTGAGTTCAAGATCCTTGACCGCCTGCCCCAGTAGCGCCGGGCTTGGACCAAATCGGGTAAAACGTGGTGGATGGAACTCATTCGCCTCCGGCAAGCCCTGATTGATGATCGGCAAAACTCGTGCCATCACTCCGTCATACAGTTCACCCTGCAACGCCCTCTTGCTACCTTCAGCGCGGTACTTGTCGAACATATCCAACATGTTCTCTCCGATACTGCCCTCATCCTTAGCCTTCGGCTCGTAACGTGCAGCAACGTAGAAGGTTTCAAAGAACGAGTGGTAGCCGTTACGGATCATGAAGGCCGCATTGGCCATCTGGAACTGCCAGTATTCCTTGACGCTCAACGCTCTACCGAACAATTCCGGCAAGGCATTGCTGACGGTCTGGGTGGTCCCGGAAATCCCCCCTACGAACGGAATGTCCAGGTCATTCATGTAGACTGTGGCTTTATTCTTGGGATCCGGGCGGAACTGGTTGTAGCTGCGGTACTTATCGTCCTTGATGAGGTACGAACCATCGTGATATGCCTGCTCCTCAGGGTTAGCATTAAGGATCAGATATGGGTCGGGCTGACTCAGCCGGTTATTGATTATGACCTTGTCGGCACCCAGCTTGGCATGAGGATTGACCGGGGCCGCGGCCTTGGAAAGGCTATCGGCTACCGGTCGTAAGGCATGGAACAAAACCTGTTTGCGCAGACTCCTGCCCTCATTGCTCAACAGTGCCTCCTTAACCACCGGACGCAGTGGCTCATCGGCGCTCTCAAGGCCCTGGTGACCGGTCAACAACAGGTTGAGCAGCTTGCTGTCCAGCGAGCGCTCAACCGCGGCCTTATTGAAGACCTGTATTTTCGGGTTGTTTGGATGCTGCGCTGCATTGGCGCTGGCGACCCGCTGGGTTTCCCCTTCGACGGCCCGAGTGCGCCATTGTTCGTACAATGGTGCTAACAGTCCCTTGGCCTGGGCGATGTCACTTTGCACATAGCCACTTTGCAGGACCTTGTCCATGTCCTGGTTCTCCACCAGTTTCGTCGCCAGATTGAACAGCAGCCGGTCATTATCGGTGCTCTGCCAGACCGAAGCGGCAAACGCCTGTTCCCATAGCACCTTGTTCAGGTTATTGCCCTTGATATCACGCATGTTGTCACGGGGGTACTCTGGCGCCAATATCCCTGCGGGGGTGATGTGGTTGCGTTCGAACAAACGTACCAGCTGCTGCTCGAACGCCGTGCGCTCGCGAGTGTCTTTGAACAGGTGACTGACCTTCGTACCGCCGTCACGCAGTTGTTCCTGCTTCTCGAAAAATGCAGCGTTGTATTGATACAGTGCTTTGGTCTGCGCCTTGCTCAAGTGACTGCTGCTGACCTTGTCGCCGTCAGCGCTCATCACCCCAAAGGGCGTCGCGGACAGGTAGTCTTTGTCCTGAGGCATTTCCAGCAAGTACTGGCGACCGGCAAAACCGACCGAGCGTTCCAGCTCATGGATATTGACGAAAAGCCCGTCACGGTCTGGGTGGTAACTGCTCTGGCGAAATCCCTCCAGGCCGATAGTCTGGAAGCTGGTGATATCAGCATTCTGGTTGATCAGGTCACTCAAGGCACTTGCCAATGGCACCTCACGGGTGATGGTAGTATTCGGAGCTTGGCCGGACACTTGAATCCCAACCTGGTTCGGCACCTTGCGGTCAACGTTGGTCAGCAGCATCTTGTGACCGTCATTCAGCAACTGCGCCTTGAAACCTTCGCGCAAGGTGCTTTCAGAAACCAGGTGGTTGGCGAAGTAATTTTCGACGAATTTGGTTTTGACCAGCACCGAGCGAATTGGCGTATAGGTCGGCGAGCGAAAGGATGGCGGCTCACTCTTAAGCCGGTATTGTTGTTGCCAGGCCAGAGAGCGAGCTGCGGTACCGAAGGAGAAGTTGAGTACCCCGTCCGTCGGCACAACCAGCCTGCCGTTCTCCAGGAAGAAATCCTTAAAGCGGCCATCGGTGCTGGCATTAACCAACGCGACGTTCATGCGGATGTAGCCGGGACGTTCTTCCATCATCAGCAGTGAAATATTTACCGGCAGATCATCGGAGGCCCGAGGAACCTTTATCAGCGCGTCGAGAGCCGTGGCCTCTTCTTCCGCTGTGGATGCTTTGAGTAAGGCGTTGTAGCGGGCATTGACCTCCTTGTAGGCCTGTAGCTCGGAAAACAGCTTCACGTATTCTTGGCTGAACGTGGAATCGGCCACTTGTTTGGTCAGTTGTTGTTCCAGATGCTTGATCTTGGTATCCAGCTTGACCTGCTTATCCACCGAATCTTCCCTCAGGGTCGTTGTATTCAGCATAGCTAAGACCTGGCCCCATGTGCTGTCAAAGTGCGTCATGGCCGTCTGCTGGCGGCGGTATAACCGGATGTCGCGATCCAGTTGCTGTTTGTAGGCGTTGATCGCCAGCGTGCTGGGTACCTTGTTCATCTGTTGCCGTCTTTGTTGCAATGTCTGCAACTGGTTGTCGACAGAAACGGGGTTGTCCTGCATCTGAAAATGCTGGGCAGCCAGCACACTCAGGGTGCTCTGCTGTATTTCCTGTAGCCGCTCGTCTACCTGCCTGATGTAGTCGGCATGCTCGTCGGCGCTCATGTTGAACCATTCGGTCTGACGACCCGCCGCTTTGATCTGTTGATCGATCAGGGTATTGAGCAGGCGCGTGAAGTCTTTGGATATAAAAGCCATTATTATCTCCTTTATTTTTCGTTTATATTGCAGAACACATAAATAATCACTCTGGATTATAATCAACCTTCCATATATTTATATGTCAATTATTAATAATTTGAATTATTTATTAATATGATTATTTACATATGGACATACTTTTCGATCATATTGTTGCGTTTTTTATAAGACGTTGGATAAATAATGACGAATTTTAGGAAGGTTATTTATTAACGAATGGTTATATCTGATTTTTCTAGGTTGGATATTTCAGGTATTGCATTTGGTGATCGCCTGGACGGTCACGTTTAATTGGAAGTGGCGATTACACAAAATACTAAACAAGGTCTTTTATCACAGAGGGTCTCATAGAATATTCTCACATTATTAATTTATTCGTGGATAATTATTATTTTCAAACAGCAACATTATCAAAATAAGATTTATTTTTTCTATAGAAAAACAAACTCATTGCAAGCCCAATACAAATAGAAAGAACATGACCTGGCTTAGGGTAGTGAGTATAAATAAGATCTAAAGCCATTGCTTCTTATTCTGAATAAAACTCCATAGGAGATGGCTGGTAGCTCTATGCACTTTTAGCTATAATAGCTATTCGAGCCATTTTAAACGGTAGGTGATGTATGGAAATTATTCCCGCACAACGAGCTAAGAACCAGTTTGGTGATTTGCTTATGAAAGTTCAGCGTGAGCCTGTGGAAATTAGTAAACATGGAAAGCGTGTGGCCGTGGTTATCTCTCCTGAAGAGTATGATCAGTTCGCACAGCTTAAGTTACAGAATTTAAAAGCTGTTCTGGCTGAATCTATTGCACAAGCTGATCGTGGCGAATTGCATAGTATTGATGATGTATTTGCACCGTTGACGGTTGATGAACTTGAGGGTAAGGCTTAGGGATGAGTGTCCGGTTTACTAAGAAAGCCAGAGAGCATATTCGTGCAATAAAACTCTATTCTATGCGCCGATGGGGAGCGAATGTCGCGGAAGCTTATTCAACTTCGTTGCGTGTAACTATGACGGAAATTCTTGATCATCACCCATCCCCCGGTCGTGATCGCAGTGAAGATCTTTATTTTGGTGTGCTGAGTTTCCCCGTAGAGAGCCATATTATTTACTACCGGGAAGTTCCGACTGGTATTGAAGTGTTGGCGGTGTTGCATCAGACGCAAGATCCACATAACCATCTATACCCAATAGATTTCAAGTTGCAGCGCGGCGGCAAGAGAACGCCTCCCCAGGAGCATAGATAACGATGTGACTGGGGTAAGTGAACGCAGCCAACAAAGCAGCAACTTGAAAGATGAAGGGTAAGTTAGGACAATTGTGTATTCTATCTTTACTCATAACTCTGGAAAACCATTCGACTGCTCGCCGAAATGCCATCCTTAGGTAAAAAATAGCTTCAATTAGTTACCTCTCTTACGTTCAAGAAACAATTTATCTGTTTCATTTGCCAAGATCCCACCGACTAAAGTTATCGGGTTGTAAAATGATGATGCTCTTTCTGCAATCTCATGTGCAGAAATATCAATCTGACGGATCCCTGAATTACGAATAACACTGATAGATGTTGCCCATATTACTTCACGAATTCCTATCCAGACTAAGGCACTCATGCACATCGAACAAGGTTCTCCCGTGGTATAAAGTGCAACATTCTCCCATCCTTGGTTGCCATATTGAGTAATATAATGATTTATTGCCTGAATTTCCCCATGCAGGATAGGATTATTTCTGCCTGTATTCACACCACGACTTAATATTTCCCCATTGTTTCTGTTGACTATCACCGCGCCAAAAGGATGCTTTGGGTTCTTTATGGCCTCTTTTATTGCCTCCCGCATATATTTTTCATGTTCGGTAATTTCCTGTTTTGATAATATGTTATTAATGACCTGTGTTTTTTTCTCTCCTGCTTGTGTGATAAAAGACATACTGATGCTCATAATACCAAGCGTTGCCAATAATTTTCTTCTGGTTTTATTCATGATTAATCCTTTCCTAGCTGTAATTGTATTGGCCTTCTATTACGATGGAGTGAAAAGTAAAGATTACAAATTAAATATATATTAATTTTCACACTGATACATAAACCTTATGTTCAGTCATTGAGATTGTCAAAGATCTTAATCTGTATTTTTATTATCATGACAATTATAAAATAATTTTGTATTTCTTAGATAGAATTAATGAAAATACAGAAATAATTGAGAAATGTTTTATTACAGATCGTTATTTTTTAAAAATAACTGCGAGTAAGGCGGGAATAAGAGCGCTTTTCCACCGACTATTTTGGAAAAATATTTAGATTCAAGAACTCAGACGAATAAATGGTGAGGAGTATGAATACCCCTCACCCCATTTAGCACCCTTTATTAAAAGCTATGTTATTCACCTTGATTCACACATTTTGCAATTTTTCTAATTGCTGCTTAATCTGCTGTTGGAAATATTCCGCACGAGTCAACAAAACCTCAATCGTCTTCTCATCATAACGTTCACCCTTTTCAATACGCAGACATATACGTATTCCTTGCTGATATTGCAGCAGAGCAAAAGCGCCTTTCATACGGTGTGCGTGGTGCGCAACTTTTTCATGCACTTGTTGATTTTCCGGTTGTCTCAGTTCTGCAATATCTTCCGACATCCCTTGCCACACTGCATTGAGTAATTGGTACTCTACAGTAACATCTCGCTGGGCCAGCGCCTGAATCTCATCAAACTGCAACGTGATTTCATCATTCACCTGTCGGTAATAACGGTTGATTTCTGCCAGCAATTTGCTTTGCACCAGCGGTTTGGTCAATACACCATCCATTCCCGCGTCCAGACAACGGGCTTGCTCAGTAGAAAATGCGTTCGCGGTACACCCCAGAATAGTAAACGGTGGTAATTGCCGTAGTCGCTCATGTTTTCTCAATAACTGAGCCAGTTCATAACCATTCATCACTGGCATCTGGCAATCCGTCAGCACGAGGTCAAAATACCCCTCTTCCATCAGATTCATCGCCTGTTCACCGCTTTCAGCTAATACGACACGATGACCCGATGGGGCTAACTGCAACGACAACACCTGTAAATTGGCAGGTAAGTCATCAACAACCAAGATATTCAGCGATTCGTGAATTTCCCCTTCAATATTTTCAGTTTTTTCGCTTACTGCTTCTTTCTCAACAACACTGCGCATAAGTGGTAATGTTACTGTAACCTGCGCGCCGCCACCGGGTGCACCGGTGATTTTCAGGCTACCACCCATTAATTCAACTAACTGTACCGAGATGGGTAACCCCAACCCAGTGCCGGTTTTACCACCACAGTTTTGCGTCACTTGTACATAGGGTAGCAAAACAGCTTCATACATGGTTTCCGGGACACCGCAACCAGTATCTGCAACCACCAGCGTGATTTCATCTTGGTTACTCTCTGGAATATGCCGATAGCTGGCGCTGATTTGCACACCGCCCTGTTCAGTAAATTTAATAGCATTGCCCAGTAAGTTATTGACTACCTGAGTTACACGTGTTGCATCCAGCAGATGGTCATATTCAGACGGTAAATCGAATTGCCGGGCAAGAAACAGCCCCTTTTCCTTAGCGCGATGACTAAAAGCCACTACACAACTTCCCAGAACTTCCTGCAATGATTCTGGTTTCAGATTCAGCACCATACGTCCAGATTCTATCTTGGAAAAATCCAGCACATCACCGATTATTCCCTGTAAAGACATTGCAGCGTGCCATGCGATATGTAATGGCGCAGATGGCAGAGTTTGCTGTTTTACCTCCAGATCGAGAATACCGATAATTGCTTGCAAGGGAGTGCGGATCTCATGGCTCATGTGTGCCAGAAAATCTGATTTCTCCAAACTGGCAAGTTCAGCTTTATCGCGCTCCTGACGCAGTTCTTGCGCCAACAATTTACGCTCGGTCACATCAAACCAACCACCAATTATTCCCTGAACAACACCTTCGGTATTGCTGTAACTTTCAAGCCACAAATAAACATCTCTGTCCTGCCCCTGGATGGCAATGCTACGATCGGAAAAATGCGCAGGCGCCCCTTCCAGACAGCGCAGAAAAATCATACTGATATCTTTCTCATCGGCAGGTTTTAAAAAACACAGAGAAAAGAGACTACGACCAATCACATCAGATCCGAGAGTGTTCATCTCGCGGCGGAAATAGAGGTTCGCTGCCGTAACGCACATGGTCGGATCGCAGACAAACATTGGCGTAGGCATGTTATTAAATAGGGTTTCCCAATACGTCAGCAAATCCTGTAAGTTGTTTTCCGCTCTTTTACGTCGTCTGATTTGATGGGCAAGATAACTCCCCCAAAAGGCCGAACTCAACGCAATGACAAATAACGCGCCTCCCCACAATTTCACCCAGGGAGAAATTTTATTGTCAGCATAGGCTGTCACATTTCCCATAGATAACCACTTCAGGCGCAACACCCGCAGCTCATTTGGCGGTAATGCATCAATGCTTTTATTTAATATATCAACCAATTGAGGATAAGCGGGTATGATGGCGTATTGTTCCGGTTGCAATGAGCCTTCAAAAAATTGAATAGAAATATTGGTACCATAGTGACTTGCTTGCAGATAATCAGCACTTATCAAGCTATCAAAAGTTGCATCTGCTGCCCCGGCCAGCACCATATCAACACCTTGCGTCACATTATCAACTTCCATGACGAAGATCTCCGGATATTGCTTCAATACCGACAGGAGAGCATGACCGCGCTGAATCGCTACCCGATGGTGTTTAAGTTGTTCAAACTCATAGGGCGCATTACGCTCATTGCGAGTGATCATCACCCATTCCACAGTACCATAGGGATGACTAAAAGAGAGCCAGCGACGACGTTCTGGTGTATCGACCAAAGAAGTCATTTGAGCTTCGCCATCTTGTAATAGTTTTTTAATCCCTACCGCGCCATCTGCCGGGATAAAATTAAAGGTAATGCCGCTTTTCTCTCCCAGCAGACGCAAAATATCCACATCCAGACCGGCGAGTTGCCCATCTTTATCCAGAAATGAGTAAGGCGGCGCAGTACGGCTAATCGCGACATTGACGACAGGATTTTTTTTAATCCAGGCTTTTTCTTGCGGCGAAAAGATGGTGGTGTCGTTATTGCCGCTCAGAGCCAGCCCGGAAACCCAACGTTGATAAACCTTATTTCTGATTTCGTGAGGAATGGCAGTCAGGATGAGATTTATTGTTTCAACTATACCATCGCCGTTGTAGGCAAGAAAATCATACCGCTCTCCCTGAGAAATATCCCGACGGTAAGTCAGCTTTGTAAACGGACGAAAAGCCAGCAAATAGGCAATCTGGCTTTGTCCGTCCAGATAGGCATCGACTTCACCATCCACCACAGCTTGTACTCCCTCCTGTTGGTTTTTCGCCACCAAAACACTGCGGTAATGCTTACGCAATTGCTCAATGGTATTCGGGTTACTGCCTGGTGCTGCCATAATATTCATTTGTGCAAACGGCTTATTGACGTGTTCTTTGCGTACAATCAAGGCAAGCGGCTGTACCAGAATCGGGTAAGTGTCATCCTTCCTGTTTCCCGGCTGGGGTGAAGCAGAATGTGATAACAACTGAATATCTCCACGCTGTAATGCTGCATAGGCTGATTCCCAGTTACCAAACAGCCGTACCTCCACCGGCCTTTTTAATACGGTTTCAATCAGGCGCAGATAGTCAGCGTAAATCCCTTCCAACTTGCCATCCCAACGATGGATCACCAATGGCGCACCGATGCAGCAGAGAATGCCGACTTTTAGTGTTGGAAAGTGTGAGACCAGAACCCCTTGCTCTTTGGTGGGTAATGGCGCAAATTCCTGAGTGACAACATTCGAATAAAACTTCACCGGTAGCCCGTCTGAAGGCAGCTCTTGCGCATTACGGTATTCAAACAGATTGAGACTCCGGCCAGATAATGGCAACAGGAGTATCAATACAGCTAACCATCGTGATCCTTTCCAGCCGCCTTTCATCTATTACAATCCCAATCCAACCTGATGCAAATAATTATAAAGCGCTGCTTCATTATCTAACCCCAGTTTTTTCATCGCGCTAATTTTTTGTGCACTGATCGTCTGCTTGGTACGGTATAAACGTGCAGCGATATCATTTACACTCAATCCTTGCCCCAATAATTTAATCACTTCCAGCTCTTTGCCGGTCAGCGCCTTTACCACTTCCTCGTCCGGAGATTCAATAAATTGCTCGCTCAAATAAGGCTTATCGTGCCCTGTTGTACTGTACAATCCTTTCACTAACTCGTGAGACAGACTGTTTTTGTTCAAAATCGCTTTCACTTTATAATCAATTAATGAAGCTATCATCTTCCGGTCGCTGATCATCGTGATCACCACAACAGGCAAATTCGGATATAGCTCACGAATTCGGCTAATCATCCGCAAACCGTCGATCTGGTTATCGCCTGGCATATTGAAGTCCGTAATCAGCATATCCGCCTCTTTTTCCTCCAGCAGAGAAAAAAGTGTAGTCACATCATGCGCCTCCCCCACAACCTGATAATTCTCGGGTAATGTTGCCAATACGGTGCGCAGCCCTAATAAGAAGACTGGATGATCGTCAGCAATAATGACTTGTCTCGGCATTGGTTATTTCTCCATATTATTCTCTATCCGCTATTTCACGCATAGTTCCTTCAATAAAACCGGCATTTTCGCCGACATGAACGATCAAGGCGATAATCCCCGGGTTAAATTCACCTTTACCATCAGCAATCCGAATTTTTAATGTCTGTGGTATCCGCGAGACGGAACGTTTAAGCTGTTCGATTTTCTGCCGATCTTCTGTATGCACCCAAGCCATTAATTGCGACCAGCAGGCGGGGGCTTTTCCACACCGCATCCAGGCCGCGTCATGATGCCAATACAGGTGCCCGTCGGCACTTAACCGAAAATAATTAATCTGTTCTTGCTCCAGCATTGCACTCATTAACAAAAAATGCGCTTTACAGCGATGTAATGCATTGATTGTATTATATAAACAACTACAGCATAACAACGCAGGCAAGGTAAATGCGGTGCTGTACCATGCCGCAATTTGCACGTTCTGTTGGATGCTCATTAATCGGGATGCGAATGGCCCAAAGCCAAAAATGGTTGCACTCACGATCCCTACCGTACATAAGGATAAAAAGCCGCTTAATACCAGCAAATCACCTCTTAACGTCAGTAGCATCGGCAAGCCGAAGGAAAAGAGGAGCGCTACTCCTTGCCAATGTATTTTCCCGGTTTCAGGTGGCGGGCTGGTAAACAATGCTGTCATGGCAAACACGGCCACCAACCATAAACCATAGGTTTTCCTGTCTTCAACCTGGCTTTTCTTATAGGTGATGCAAGAAATAACAAAAAACGTAAACGGCAGATAACTCAACACAGAGCAGACAACAATCGGTAATGAAATAGATATATCGATAGGGTAACCCAATAAATGAAGTACCCACTTCGCCATAAATCGCTCAGTAATTCCGCTTAACGAACAAAGTACTGTCAGATTGAAGATGTCACTTGCCCGCCTCGGGGCCCACATTACACCGTAGAAAAATTGCCAGACCAACCCTGTCACTACCAGCATCACCACATTGATACAAGAAAATATCAGCGAGACGCTCACCGGCCTGCCATACCATTGGCTGGCTGTTAGCGAAATCAGAGCACCCGTTATTAGCCAAACAGGCCAGTACCGTGGTGCCCTGGCGCAAAAAATGCCTTGTAACAGGCCAGCCGGAAACCACACCAGTGACGATAGGCTCCAGACATCCCGCACTTGCAAACTCAGCAGTGCCAGCGCAAAATTGATTAGCGTAAAAATAAACCAAAAGACCACTATCTTTTTCATTTTCATCAGGATCTCATTTCGTAACACTGAATGTTACATCATAAGATAATATGCAGCATTGAATGTTACATCACAAGATAATACGTAACACTAAATGTTACATCATAAGGTAATAATAGCAGAGAAGGCAGTTTCTTACCCTAAATTGATAATGTTTGATAGTTTTAGTCTTTAGTTGTGATAGTTTTTTTGTTATTACGATAATTGTATTTGGCCTTCGATAACATCCAGGCGTACATCCTCATTCACCGGTGCATCTCCTAATAGCAATTGATCTGATAACAGCGGCAAGACGAACCAGGTTAACAGGTTATCAATTTCACGGGCGCCACTTTCCGCGATCTGGCATCCTTCAGCAATAAAATCCACCAGCGCATTGCTATAGTGCAACTCACATTGGGTTGCTTGACGATAACGCATCACAACTTTATTCAGTTTATGATGCACAATGGCACGCAGAATTTCGCCATGTACCGGTAAATAAGGAATGACCTGCAAGCGACCTAAAAATGCAGGCGTAAAGATACGTTGCAGTTCCGGCCGAATAATTTCCTGAATATCGTCAAGTGTTGCCGGATGAATTTCCCCCTGTATTTTCACGCCTTGCATCACTGCACGCATCACCAAATCCGATGCGGCATTAGTGGTCAGGATAATCAACGTATTGCGGAAATTAATCTGCTGCCCTTCAGCATCTTCCATCATGCCTTTATCGAACACCTGGAAGAATAGCTCCAGTACATCGGGGTGCGCTTTCTCAACCTCATCAAGTAATACCACGCTGTAGGGCTGATGGCGAACCGCCTCAGTCAGCACTCCCCCCTGTCCATAACCAACATATCCTGGGGGAGAGCCTTTCAGACCGGAAACAGAATGTGCTTCCTGATATTCCGACATGTTGATAGTGATCAGATGATGTTCACCGCCATACAATTCATGCGCCAACGCCAGGGCAGTCTCAGTTTTCCCCACACCAGAAGGACCGGCAAGCATAAATACACCGGTCGGCTTTACCGGATCAGCCAGTTGTGCTTTAGCAATCCGAATTTGACGGGCTATCTGATTAAGCGCATGATCTTGCCCCATTACCCGCTGACTAAGGCGCGTTTCCAACTGGCGCAGCACATCGCGTTCATTTTCCACCATCCGGCCAAGAGGTATCCCGGTCCAGCCGGCAACAATATCGGCGACACAGGCAGCATCAACACAGTCAAATACATAGGCATGTTGATGGTGGCGCTGACGCAGTTCCGCACGCAGCACAGGTAACCGTTCGTCGTGTTCCTCACAGGCAAGGATATCGTTGACTAACTGACGTTGAGCGTGATATTCCGGCAAAATTTTCTCCAGGGATACCTGCAATTCGGTTTGACGCTGTGCCAACTTTTGTAATTGGGTTTCATGACCACCTTCACGCAATAATGCTTCCTGTTCGGTGGTAATGTTTGCCAGCATAGCACGCAGATCTTCAATCGGTGCAGGTTCATCAGTCTGTGAAACGGCAACACGGGCACAAGCGCTATCCAACAGACTAACCGATTTATCCGGCAATTGACGTCCATTAATATAACGACTGGATAATACAACGGCTTCTGTCACCGCCTCTGCAAGCACTTTGACGCCATGATGTTTTTCCATCGCCGGAGTCATGGCGCGCAACATGGCTGTCGCCAGTTCGATCGAAGGTTCTTCAATTTTGATCACCTGGAAACGACGCGCTAACGCAGCGTCTTTCTCAAAGTACTTCTTATATTCCGCCCAAGTAGTTGCAGCAATAGCACGCAATTCACCACGTGCTAACGCCGGTTTCAACAGATTGGCTGCATCGTTTTGTCCGGCCTGACCACCAGCGCCAATCAGAGTATGAGCTTCATCAATGAACAAAATCACGGGTGTGGGATACCCTTTCACTTCATCCAATAATTTCTGCAAGCGACTTTCAAACTCACCTTTTACGCTGGCGCCCGCTTGTAACAGTCCCATATCCAGCGTGAATAATTCAGCTTGTGCCAGCACTTCCGGTACACGGCCATCGACAATACGTTGAGCAAGTCCCTCGATCAGAGCTGTTTTACCGACACCTGCTTCGCCGGTTAATAACGGGTTGTTTTGGCGACGACGCAGTAGCACGTCAATTAACTGACGAATCTCCCGTTCACGGCCCAAAACCGGATCCAGTTTGTTATCACGCGCCGCTTGCGTCAGGTGATGAGTGTATTGCGCCAGCGCGGATTGGGTATTATTCCCGACGGGAGTTGTCATGTGCTGCGGTTCTGTATGTACCTGTGTACGCAGCCACTGTTCTATCGCATCAGTGTTACACTGTAACGCCTGCTGTAGCTCCGATGTGAGTGAATGATGCAGTGACGGATTCATTATCAGTGCCGCAATCAGCGCCTGAGGGGTAATCTGCAACGCTCCCCAGTGGGTACTGGCATACATCCAGCTCTGCTCCATCCATTCTGTCAAGTTAGTAGCCAGTACCGGAGGACGATGATTACCGCTGCGTAATAACGTCAGTGACCGCTGACAGACATTCAGCAACGCGATAGCATCAATACCACCGTGGTGACACACCTGTTCCATCATCGGCATCTGTTTTTCAAACAAAGCCAGCAACAGATGCTCAATTTCCACTTCATGATGGGTGCGCCGTACTGCCAGGTTAGCGGCCTCATCAAGACACTGACGCGCTTCCACCGTTAATTTACTGACGATTTGTTTAAGATAACTACTCACTTTTAGGTTTCCTTAATTCATTCCAATATGTGGTGATCTGTAACGGCAACGTAGAAAGGGTTCCTTTCGCCACTACCGGTTCAATTAAATTTAGTAACTGGCTGTCCAGTCGGTTGCGTTGTTCCAATAACGCCGTTTGTTGCTGCTGATGTTGCTGCCATTGCCGATACAATGCTGAAACTTCCTTCCCTCCGCTGATCTGATAGCGCACGGTGATGTTATTGATGCTCAGCGCACTTAATTCATCGTATTGCTGTGGGAATGCCTGTGCCGCCAGCGTCAATTCACCACTGGAAAAGGCATGGATAAATTGCAGCAAACCATCAGTACCCACGTAGTTTTTACTTAGCGTAAAGTCGGGGAAATACACCTCAATCCGTACCTTGCTGCATGATCCCGGACTCCAGTGCAAGGTCCTGCTGTCATTGAAATTCATGCTTTTGAGTTGCTGTACACCATCATCGCAACTCAGCGTCACTGAACTGCCAACCGGCAATACCCGGGCTCCCCGATTGGCAGTCGCGGGTTGACTGGTAACCACCACCTCCGCCGATTGATCCTGTTTCGGTTCCTGCTGTTCAGTCGCCAGTTCACGCTCACTTTCCAGTAAGTTGAGTTTCTCTTGTAGGCGACGACGAATATCAGATGTCGATGAAAGCATGTCGTTCGGCTGGATCAAGTTATTGATATAGAAAATGAAATCATCGTTAAACGGAAAGACCACATCTTCTATTGCCTGGCGTTTAATACCTTCAGGACGAATATCCAGCGCATACTCTGCGGTATCCCGCACAAATGCATTGCTGTACTCATACAACCGCGCGTTCAATTCCTGGCCATCAAACAGTTCCTGCCTGCTTAATTTTTCCATCGGCCAGATCACTTTGCTTTCCCACTGTGTCTGCAAACGGCTGGCGGCACTTAAGAATGCATAACGTAATACCAGATGTGCATCCCCCTGATAGAGTCGCCATAAGGTTTCATTGACAACCTCATTCTGCTTATTTTCGGTCTCATGACGCCACAGAGTGAAAAGATTAAATAAGGTACGTAAACCGTTATCATTCAGCTCCCCTTTCTCGCTATTCAGCGCATTTTTGACCAACAACTCTGTTTCTATATCACTGAGCAATTCACGCTGGCTATTTAACTGCACAGCCTGCCGGTAGGCGCGATAGCGTGTCAGTGCGTTGTCATCCAGATGCACAGAGATCTGCGGTGAAATGCCAAGCCATGACATGATGCGCTGACGCAAAGAGATGTTCCCCAGCGAAACGCGTTGCATCACATTGCTTTTTTGCACATAACCATGCAGTTGCCATAAACGTTGTTGCGTCTGCAACCAGGGCTGCTGATCCTCCTGCGCCACCGTAGATAAATCACTCTCCAACTGCTTTAAGAAGGCGATATAGGGACTATCATATTGACCTGTTGCCAATATCAGCGCTCTCCAGTTTTTCTTGCCACGTACCCACTCTTCCGCTTGTGGCATAACTTGGGCGAATGCTAACCATTCTGACTGGCGCTGATTCTGATACTGTTGATGAAACAAACGCTGCAAAGGAACAAAAACCGCTGGTTTGTGAAGAGCTTGTGCTAGTTCATCCAGAGTAGCCTGAATATCGCGCTCACCTGCCTGGGTATAAATGCCGCGAATACGGGCGTTAATTCTGGTGGCATCATCGCCGGTCAGCGGCCAGAAATCAGCCAGCGTCAGCGAACGTGTTCCGGCGGGTTGTTCATCGGCTAAAAGCCATTGCCAGTTACTGGTATCCTCCAGTAAGGAGTGCAATACATTCCGCCATTGATCAAATTCCTGCTGTGCGTTGTCCTGCTGATATTGCGCCAGACGCAGAGCCACGCGCTGTTCTGCCGATAAAGGATCATTTTCACCGCTTAACAGTGACGCGGAATAAGCTGGCATACGTTGCAAAGTTTCCAGCGTAGCGCCATGCGCCATTGCTTGTTCAATATTGATAAAACGTGCCCAATGTAAAGCCAACAGCCGTTTTTGCGGTGCCTCAGCGTTATGGAAGCGTATAAGCAAGTGTGTAACTACCGACTCCGGGTTGAATGCTTTAACAGGCGCTTGTTGCTGATAGTCCCTCGCCATACGTTGTTCTATCGTATGAGTAACCGGATAAAAAATCAGATGTGACAGGGTTTTCTGCAACCAATACTCAACCTGCCGATAACGCAAGTAACTGCGCTCAAGCGGGTTTGCCCCATGGATATTCTCAAGCTGCATGACACCACGCCAGGTAGTGACTAATGCGTTACCTGCTCCGTACACCAGCATCAAACTGAGTATGGTAATCAACGCACGTTTGGTCAGGGTTCGCCAACCTGTCAGTAAAACGGCATCACTACGATGAACCTGTTCGGGCAGATATTCTCCCAACAAACGGTGGCTGAAAACGCCTTCAATTTGCTGTGGTTCTGCCTGATGTTCCGCAGTAAAAAACATGCCCCGCAACAGACCATGCTCCAGATAATGATCATGATCCAATAATGCGCTCAGGTAGTAGCCCAGTGCTGGTTGCAGTTGAGCAACAGTTTCCGGCAATGCCAACACTTCAGCTTCCGGTTGTTGCCGTTGCTGATTGAGCAGTTTAAGGCGCATAGCTTTCAAGGCGTTGACAATAGTGCTCATACTCTTGTCCAACACATCGGTAACATGACTATCCGTGTGATGCTCAATAAAATTGCCCAGCAATTCAGCACGTTGTTCTACCGATAGTTGTGCGCACCAGTGGTTAAAACCCGGCAATGTTTCACTATGTGTGAGGATCAACCAAACCGGCAGGCGGCGTTCCAGACGTATCTGTAATGGCTCCAACTGCGCCCGCACATTGCGTGCTGCAATATACAGCGCTCTGTTGTCGCTTTTTAGCAACTGCTCCACTGACAGGCAAACCAATACACCGGCGGGCTTACGTACTTGCGCGATCCAGCGTATCAGACGCAGCCATGCTTGCCGGTACAACGATTGCCCTTCGGTATAACGACCAGAAACCACCATGTACATAGCACGGCGGAAAAACCACCAGCGACAGGTAAAGCTATTCTCTGTCAGCGATGGCAGATTCTTCCCTGTCATCGGCGCCACATTACAGTGAGCTAATAGTCCCTGTTTACCATTACCACGCTCTCCCACCACCAGAAACCACGGCGGCATAGATCCATTACGGTGTAACAACGAACGAAACCGGCGCCAGCTTTGTAAACGTCCTCCCCACCACCAGTGCTGATACAGCAAATATTCCAGGCGATGACTTCCCTTCCGCCAGAATTTATTTATCCCGCGCAGTTTATTCGTTATCTGCGGTAAGAATGCCATCACTCCACGCAACAGTAATAACAACAGTAATAGGAAAAGAAACAATAACAGGCCACCTATTGTCGGCCATGAAAGCGCCACTGCAATAGCTAAACTGAATAGCAGAAGGATAGCCATCACGCTAAACCAGCCAATGGCATAAAATAACTTTTTCATGTTTAATTTCCGAATTTATCGGCCAATATTCAATAAATAGACGTTGATGAAAATATAAATTAATGTAAGAGATAACATTAATAATATTAATTTAACGCGCCATTTATTATTGGATCGTCTATTTTCCAGAAGATTATCGCCTGTATTCATTAGCCGATGATTTTCTAAAGAAATATAACGACGCAGAGTATCAGGAAGATTCTCTAATTCCTGATGAATAATATTATGCAATTCCAGATTGTCACGTTTGCCATAACGACCATAAAACCCAGAAAGCAGACAAAAAACGTAGACTAGACGAACCTGGTAATTATCCGGCACCAACGCGGCAAGACGATCAAAAAACGTATTTCCACCAAGCTCGGCATCATAAAGCTCTGCCTGCAATGATGATTGTCGCCAAACACTCAATTCTTTTTGACCTGCGCACAGAATGGCTTCATCTGCCCAAACCACCACAGCGAAGTTTGCCTCTTCGATATCCTGCAATCCATAACCATGCAGACGCGCTTTATTTTGTGCCTGCGTCAGCGCGGCTAATAGTGTTTGCCGCAACTCTTCAGCATGATTCACCTGCTGTTGAATCATGCGCAGCACACAAGTGAATACTGGAATATAACAATCTAACAAACGCATCATGATGCTCTCACTATAATGATCTCTATCTGCAAATCGTCTGGCGCATCAGCCCAGTGCACCGCCACACGTTCACTCTCTTCTACCTGCCGCCACAACGCACCGCGATTTTCTACTCGGAAATAACGTGTATTTGTCCGGTTAGGTAAACCATGCGGTGCTATTTCCTGGTAATACAAACGTACACCAGGCAAAGCGCGATTAATTATGCCGTCGATCTGTTCCGCCGCGGCCAGCTTAATCAAACGATCGTCAGGAATTTCACGTTCGCTATGGGTAAAGCTATCAGAATGCAGCACCAGATAAACCCGCTGCTGTTCACTGGCTCCCGCAACATTAAACACGGCGTGATAATAACCGCGGCTTTCCTGTTGCAGAGGAATAACCGTATTCGGCTCCAACACCAATGCATTGAGCAGATCAGTAATTGTCCGTTCACAACTATCGAGAGTCAGGGCCAGATTCAGATGCTGATATTTTTCCAGCGTTTCTTCCTGACCGTTCCACTGCCCTAAAAAAGAGCAACGGTCGGTAAAACAGGAAAGCTCGCTGATCAATTGGCGCAATAGCCCAAAAATCTGTAAGGGGTGAACATCTCGCGCCTCCTGAAAATGATGTAACTGCACGACATAACGCGCCAGAGTACGCAACGTCAGCAATAGTGTGCTTTTTTCCTGGGTATAAACTTCCCCTTCCAGCGTTTGTGGACGTTTCAATTCTTCCAATTGATGGACACGCCCGGTCAGCTCTTGGCACAGTTGCTCAATGCGTTGCCCCAGTTGTGGCGCAGCGTATAGCGTCAAACATGGCGGCAGATAGCGGTTATCCAACTCAATACCGTCACCGGTACTGTGCAATTGACCCACGGGCAACAGGGTATAACCCGTTGCTTGTGCAATCTCATCGTGCAGGAAAAAACGTAAGTTATAGGTAAGTTGTTGTACTTCTGCTTCCGGCCCCTCACCAAAGGCATCCCGCATACGCTGTTCTTGCGGCCATGTCACCCAACGGCTGGTAATATTACCGACACTTCCGCTATCTGCGATACCGATGACGTTACTCTGATTGTGGCTGAACATACGCAAGCCGACATAGATACGTTGCGGTTTTTCGCGTACCAGCCAGCAATCACGTAATGATCGGGCACTGAGTACACCATTGACACCACAATCCACATAACAACCGTCGGGAAAAATGAACGCTGCGTTATGAATACTGAGCACTTCATCACTTAGCGCCGCCAGATTGAACGCCAACTTCACCACACCAAACGCATAAGGTTGAGTCAGTAACTGATAACGTCCTTGCCAGTATTCATGTTGCAGCTCATGCGCCTGAAAGTGCTGCGGCTGTAAATACAATCCTGAATACCAATACATCGGTTTATATTCAAACATGATGTTACTTCCTCAATGGATTTCTGTCATTGCCGGAGCCGGCCGTTTGTCCGGGGTAAATCACCTCATCCCCAGCGTTGCCCGCGGAGAAATCACTGCGGGTAATGGCATAACGCCCCAACATCAACTCAACATTCATGGGAATAAATTCAGCATTCCAGGATTCATTCCACCAACCGTGCTGCTCAAGACGCAACGGTAGTGATAACACACGGACATGAGTGCTATTTGGTGTAGGGTAATAACCGGCAATCAATGCGATATAACGTGCCTGTTCTGCTCTATCAATATGTAAAGAGACAGATTGCCCCGGCATCATCACATAATTATCTAGCTGTAATATCTGTTCTGTCGCACCGGTGCCGGCAAATAAATTACGTAACAACACCGGATTAGCCAGTAATTTATCCAGTTGTTCGCGTTTTTCCGCCTGAGCAATTAATATCGTGCAACTATTCGGGATATTATTGAAAACATTCAGGTGTGCATCGGCAGTCATTTTTAAACGAATGGCATTACTGGCATAAACTGGTTTAGCCTGTTCAATCGCCTGCAAGCGTTTTTCATTATTGGAAATGGAATCACTACAACCACTTATTAGAAAAATTACTGTTAATATTAAAAAGCTGCGTTTAATGACATTATAAAAATTTATATTATTCATCTTGCCCTCTGTTTTTATCCGGCCCTTTTATCACGCGCATAATTTCTTGTAGTGCGGAGGAATTATCTTCCATCATTTCCTCCAGCCATTCGGCCATTCCCATATTCGCCCAACGTGCTGCCCGCTCCATTAAATATGGTACTGGGCTGGTAGGTTCATTCTGTCGAAAATAATTGGCGATATTGATCATTTGCTCAATGGCAATAGCGCGCATTTCATGATGCGTCCGACCTTCCGCCAAAAAAGTCGTGTTAATGCCGTTTGACTCTTTTCCTCCTGGCTCGGTCTCTTCACTTCTGTGTTTCTGAGCTGATCCCGGAGCAACAATTTCACGAAAACGTTCGATTAATGCCACCAAACTTTGCAGATGCTGCGTACTGGCGCTCATACTGTTGCCGGATGTTGGCAATAAACCCAACATGATTTGCTGCAATGCTTCCAGTGCGTTGCGGACCTGTTCGGCCTGTTCCAGTAACCGGTTAAACCGCCCGGCGGGTGTGGTGCGAATACTGTCGTCACATTCAGCGATACCAAAATAGCCATCACTGATCAGAGCAGCACGTAATTCACTATTAACTGCGATACGTTGTTCAAAATATTGCACCCGTTGCCAGACATTCAGGCTCAATTTGTCATCATCAGTCAGTGTCAGATTGTCCAACTGTTTCACCAGTTGTTTATCCAGCCAACTCAGGCGGCCAAGACGGGCATCTACACTGTTTTCTTCATCATCATCATCCAAAGGCGGATAAAGCACCGGCCAGAAAGTTTCCAGCAAGCGGCTCAATAACGTGATACCACCGGCGATACCTTCCAAACCATACAGCTCCCCTTGTGCCTGGGTTAGCCAACACGCTATCTGTAAGTCTTTACTGTGTTTTTCCAGTACTTCCTGACATAACGCTGAAACCTGCATCCAATCAGCCTGACGGGTTTCACATCCCCATGTATCGTCCTGGAGAAACTCCTCATCGGTTTCGCGTGCCGCATTTATTTGTTCAAAAATAGGTTCGTATTCGATATCACATCCTGCCGGTTCATCAGCAGAAATTGGATGTAAAAAACGGGCGATATCTGTTTGTGCTAAATTCACAGTGACTTCCATTTCAGGCAATAATCACCAGCGGGTAACCCGTGGTAATTGTGCCGCCATGTGCGCACAGATCACCAAGTCGGGCCGCGGGTCTCCCACCAATCAACACTGTCGGGCTGCCCATCACCACCGTATCCGGCGGCCCGACACACACCAACAGTGATCCCATTGTTGCTGCCGGCAAACCACCAATCAGCACCGTCGGTACGCCTGGCGGCATAATGGGTCCGCCCACATGGGGTATAGGTGGTACCGCCGGCGACATCATTGGACAAATATGCATATCACCCACACGGGCTGCTGGCATTGGCATCATTGTTCTCCTTATAACGTAGCTTCATGGTACAGATAGTTTTTGCGTCCCTGATCCTGTGACGGTGGCAATTGCTTCAGTTGACTGTGTGCCAATTGAAAGAATTGCTCAACGTACAGCGCTTGCTGTTCCGGTTGTTCGCCATAGACATGTAGGATCAGACACAACGTATCTGCCAGTGCCGCAAGTGATTGCCATGGTTGCGGATAGACCGCTTCCAGATCGGGTGTTGTCATGCTGCCTTCACTCCAGAAAACTGAAAGCACCAGACAGGATATCGGGTTATCAAACCCCACAATCTGCGCCTGTTCGAACAATTCATGACGCAGCGGATCACCGCCATTCGCTCGCCAGCGCCGTACTTGTTGCAGCAACAAACGCTGCTCTTGCATCAGGTCTCGTTCGTAAACGCGGGAGATAAATGTCAATGCCAGTTCCAAAGCCTGAGCATACGGCAACATGAAAATGGTGTAGAACACCGCGTCTTGCCACAACATTTCCTTATTGAGCGCCGATAGATTCTGTTCGTGTACTGCATGTTGTTGTAATACCCATTCCGCCTGTGGCGAAAGCTGGCAGTGTCGTAATTTAACCATTGTTCTAAACTCTTGTTATTCTGTGATCCTGCATTAACCAATCTTGGTCAAAATCCCTTTCACCATAGCAATGCCGGTAGCATCCACCTGAACAATGCCGCCTTTTAATTGTGCCATTGCGCTGCCTGCTACTTTTACCGTGGTCCCGGTGAGTTCCGCTACGCCGCTGCTCTTTAACGCCAGTTTTCCTGAACCTTCTACCGTGACAGACGGCGCTTTAATGGTAATTCCCGCTGGAGTAATCGATAATTTGCTGGCGCCGACTTTCAGCTCAATCCCCTGACTTGCGGTAATAGTGCATTTCTGACCAACATTAATTTTAGCGTTGCCTCTGGATACTTCCAGCGCGTAATTACCTGCGCTAACGGTAGTAGTGAAATTGCCGCGATCCAGCGTTTGCTTCTTATCGCCTTTTTTTACCTCGGTTAACGCGCTGCCTTCACTCAGGATTAACGTGTCATTACCCTTTTTAATTTGGGTATCGCGTTTTTCTTCTATCTCCCATTGCGCGTTGTGATCGATCTGCGCTGAAAAATCATTCTTTACTTTCAGACGCATATCTTTTTGTGAATGAAGTAAAATAAATTCTCCCCCTTTTTTATCTTCGAAACAAAGCTGATGCCCTTGCTCCACTGTGCCTTTTGCGCTACTGCGCGTGGCAATGCCGCTTTGCGTTTTCTGCCCTGGCAGCGCAAACGGGGGCGTCTTCACTCCGTTATAAACCGTTCCGGTTACCAACGGACTATCCGGGTCGCCGTCAATAAAACTCACCAGTACTTCACTACCCACACGTGGCACAAATTGCGCCCCAAACTTTGCGCCATTCCAGAATTGGCTCACTCGCACCCAGCAAGAACTATCATCATTTTTTTTGTGTTCTTTATCCCAGTGAAACTGGATTTTGATACGCCCTTGCGCATCGGTATGGATCTCTTCTGACGACGGACCGACAACCAGCGCAGACAACACACCGGAAATATAGGGCCGAATAACAGAAGGACGTGGGCGGAATACTTTATTCGCCGGAAATAAAGCGACTTGCGACGAAAACAGTAATCCGCCTTCTTCCAGGTTACTTTCCGCTTTTAATTGCTGGTGGCCCACTGCATACCGACCATCGGCACTGGTGTGTCCTTTCAGCGTAAACTGATGTCCAACCTGTAAACCGGGATAACTGTTAACGGCACGCGCGTAATGTGATTGAGATTCCCACTGTTCCATGCACAGCGCCGCCTGTGCCTCCAGTTGATTACGCTCCTCCTGACGTCGGTCGTCATAGATAGAAAGCTTCGGATTGACGGAATAGCCGCTGTTCGCTTTGGCACTGGCGCTGACTGCCGCGGCGTTTTTAACGTTATAACCATTCATTTCCGCTGAACCTGGGATAATCATGCGATGAATATGCCAGGCGCGTAGCCCATATCCTTGCTGATCGCCGATCTTCGATTGATACGGCAATACGGCTAAAGGCGCATTAGTAAACGTCGAAGGGTGATCAGCCAACACCAATACATGACGCCCCTCTTCATGGCGGAAGAAATAGAAAATACCCGCCTGTTCCAGCTGGCGCGTCACAAAGTCAAAATCCGATTCCTTGTATTGCATACAATATTCAAGCTTCGGATAACGACTTTTTAACGCCAGTTCAACGTCGTTAAATCCACGTTTACGGAAAATATCACATACCATATCCGGCACACTGATGCGCTGATAAACGCGCAGATTACGGGTTAACGTCAGCATTTTAAGCCACGGTTCAATGCGTGCCTGATAACAAAACTGGCCGTCGGTGAAACCTTGCTGCTGTAATTCAGTCAATATGCCATGCACAATACGGTAATTTGGTGCTTCACCAATCCGAAATGCCAGTGGTTTACCGATATAAGGCTCCAGCTTGTCCCAGTCTGCGCTGGAATAGAGCTGAACAGAAAATGAATAAGGCTGAGACAGGTGTTCTTCACCTTCGATTTTACTCAGCGCCACAATATTTGACAGGCTACCGATAACCTGTAAAAAACGATTTTTTTGCCCTAACAGCATATTTTTACCTGCATTTTTTATTCAAACCGCGTAAGGATTCGCACATTCAGCCAAATAAACACGCTGAATATTGCTATCTCCGGTATTCCCTAAACAACCATCCCACCCCAATCGGCGGCTGCCATTTAACATATTGCCCTGCCCACTATGCTGCACCAGTAATTCCAGCGAAAAAGAGAGCAGCGGCCCGGCAAATTGCCGCACCCACTGCGTCAATTTGCGATGTTGTTCATTTCCCGGCATAAAAGCGGCGTGCTGCCAGGCGGCAAACGGCCCCAACTGAATATGAAACCCTGACTGGATATCCCAATAGGCATGACCCAACATCGGGTTATCACCCAACAAACTGCGGCCCAGGCAACAACAATGTGCCTGTTCGGCATATTGCCAGCGCCCTTTAAAGGGATTAATGCTGACCGGCATGTTAAATTCCCGCTGCAACAGATGTTGTAAATTCACCATTGTGCGAACCGGTGTCGCCAGTAACCCAACACAAGCAGGATGAGTGCGTTGGGTTTCGCTCTCGGTCAATTGTCCGGCTGCCGCTGCAATGACTGCCGGCATTGCCTGAAAGCCTTGCAGTTCTGCGTTGACGTATAACCGGTATTTCTGCCATGCCTGAAAACGTAAACTCAGCAGCCGATGGGTGAAAATATCAATAAACGCCTGAGCTGATTCATCACCATAGCGATAACGCCTGTCGATCAGCCATTCGGTATAGCGCAACGGTAATGCGCCAAAAGTCCCTAACAGGCCAAAGTGATATACCGCCATGTGATATTGTTCATGCCCCTCTTGAGGAGGTATCAGGGATTCTACTTCCCTTTCCGGCGCCTCCAGTGTTGGTACAGAACTGAATTGCACCACATCATCAGGGGTGATCACTGTTTCTTCATTCTGACGATGACGTTTAAGCAACCGGCGTACATTCTGATAAAAACGACCGCCCGCCAAACGCACCTTGTTTTCTGCATTATTGCTTGCTAAAGCCATGTCAGTTTCCCGCTGCGGCGTGGCCAGCGACGCATACTATTATTGACCGTCTCTAACTGTGTGACAGTTTGCGTGAAGCTGTTAATTGGCGCATACATAGCGATAAAACGTTCCAACAGACTGCAATACAGATAAAAATCGACAAATTCGCCCGCCTGTGCCTGAAAGATTAGCGTTACCTCCAGTCCCCGCGCCAGAGAATAAGGGTCGGCGGGGTTTAAGCGTGCACTTACCGGCGCAATAGCAATCTGTTGTAACTGTGCAATCAACCTCGATATGGCCGGATCACTGATCAGGTTGTAGAGTTCCAGCGTTTCTTTTAAGCACTGAACTCCCTGCGGACCACTCAGTAACATTTGGTTCAAATTGAGTTGCGACACCAGCCGCCAGTTCAACGCACAACTTGGTTGTGGACGTACCGGCAATCGGGGGCGGATCAATCCCAGAATTTTCACACCTGGCAAGGCACTTTCCGATTCGAAATCCCCATCAGGATGACCGTTACTCAACTGCTGTGGTACATCGCGGTTGGTACAGGTCAGACTCAGTATCACCACATCGGTTTCTGGTTTTAGATGTTCGCCGCGACTATCAGAAAAACCGATGAACATATTCATCCCTGTGTCGTCATGTCTTAGTGAGGGGCGCGGTGACGCCTGCCAGAACAATGGAATCGGCTCGTCATATTGTGTATGTTCAATGCCAAATAACGACGGCATCGGTCTGGAACTCAATTGCTCCTGCTGACGGCTGACAACCTCAACCTGATTGATGGTATAAACTTCCATGCTTTGTGGACGACGTGCATCCGGTTGAACCAGGTATTCATGTTCGGTTTCCAGCGGAATAATCGGCTCCGCCTGATGAGGAAACAGATTGACGATGGGTACGCAATTCAACCGGAAGGTTTCGTTGCTGACTTTATCATTCATACGTTCAATACGACGCAACGCTATGCAATCTTTAAGCCGGAAACGATATTGCAACCCGTCTGATGAACTGGAGATCAAGCTGACATCAGGTAACGGAATATCCAGAAATAAAAATCTTTCAGGAAAACTGAAATAATCGCGGAACAAGTGGTGAACCGGATTGATCAATAAATCATCGGCACACAAGTTGTCTTGTGGGTCAAAACCCACCACTTGAATATCCCGACTATTCATGCTGAATGTACGCTCACCCAACCGGCATTCCAGTTGCTTAACTTGTGCCGACAGTAATTCATACAAGCTGTGAGTCAGCACTGGTGCACCATGTAAGTACAAACGGATATGGCGAGCCTGAAAACTGGCGCCTGGCCACAACGTAAAATTCAACGTTAAGATAAAATCCCGGTCGTAAGGGTCCGGCGTCAACTCCGTGTGCGTTAAATCCAGCGGCAACATTTCCAGTGGATATACTGTACGGAAATGGCATGCCACATCACCTACCGGCTGAGAAATCAATGACGTATGCCGTGCTACCGACATCATCCCGGTAACGCCGGATGTCTGCGGATCCTGTTGAAACTGGACCAGCGATACCGACGGTACCTGACGCAAAAACTGCGGCGCCAACACTTCCAACATTGCGTTACTTAGCTCCGGCATATCTTCATCAATACGTTGATGGATTTTTGCCGTCAGAAAAGCAAAAGATTCCACCAGACGTTCTACATGTGGATCTTCCGAAACGCCCTCCGCGAATCCAAGCCGTTTGGCTATTTTAGGAAAACGCTGAGAAAACGCAGCGCCATATTGTCTTAAATAATTTAATTCCCGGTTGTAATAAGTCAGTATTTTCTGTGGTAATAGCATCATATTGTTTATTATTGTTTATCCCATGAAATTGAATAGGTATATGCGGTACTGCTCCATGAAATAGAAAACACCACCTGTTCATTGAAAAAGTCTCCATTTACCCAGAAAGTAATATTCTCCGGCGTATTTTTTTGTAATGTAATAACGACATTTTTCAAGCGTGGTTCGAACCAGGAAATAGCTTGGTAAATATTATTGCTCAGTGCATCAATACGTTCATCATCGGAAATATCCACATTAATGACATCGGAAACACCATAATTTAAAACTGATTTCGGCAACTCCCCAAATAATGGTGAAATTGCAGAGATCGGTCTTGATGAAAACAGCATACTCAAATCGGAAATCAGGCTTTGTACAACTTCCTGACGTGACCAGTTCAACGTTACACCACGTTTTTCATCTTGTGGGTAATCGTCTTTCAGACGATGGAGAAATGAGGGCTGAATCATAATATCTTTCCGGGCAGAAACCGCCGGCCAAAGGCCGGCAGTAAACAGTCAAAATTACTGTTTCTTGTTCTCGATAAGATCCCAACCTTCTGGACCTGCTTTGCTGCCTTTGGTTCCATCTGGGCTGAGTGGAGTGAATGTCCATTTAATTTTGGAGTAGGTGATAGAAAACTGCTCTTGTGGAAATTCACCACCGCGTGAACAGGTTTCATGGACATCGGAGATAATACATTCGTCCATTTCCACTTCCGCGTAAGGATGCATTTCCCCTTTGAAAATCGTACAGATTTCCAGTTTCACCTTCTTAATCGCCGTACCCTGCGCCACTGCGGACAACAATTTGATAGAACTGATGTCCATCACCTTCACACAGTCAATGGTACGGAAACCCGCGGCACCAACGGTAATCTTACGTTTACCACTGTCTGCGATACGTGCGTGGTTGAACGCACCAAAGTTGACATGCTCCAGCTCAATCCAGTCTTTATGCTTGCTGTCGGTACTCTCACCTTTAATACCATCGATTTGTAAAAAAATTGAAGAACTCATAATTAACTGCTCCAGTTAGTTGTAATAAATAAAAATAGGACAAATCTTAATAAATAGAATAATCAAGCCGCCGATGACGGCGGTAAATCAGCAACCAGCCGTAAAGACATACTTAATCCTTCCAATTGGAAATGCGGCCTTAAATAAGCTACCGCTCGATATGTTCCAGGTGCTCCTGGAACTTCAACAACATCAACCCTTGCCTCGCGCAATGGATGACTGGCTTTAATTTCTGCGCCGACAGTATCAGAGCCAACAATATATTGGTTGATCCAACTTTGCAGATAAGACTGACATTCTCCGCGGGACATAAAACTCCCCACTTTGTCACGCACGATCATTTTCAAATAATGGGCGAAACGAGAAGTCGTCATAATGTATTGCAATTGTGTCGATAATTTTGCGTTGGCATTTGCCAGGTCAGAATTATATTTCCGCGGTTTGTTAGGCGACTGCACCGAGAAAAAAGCAGCATAATCAGTACCTTTATAATAAACCAGAGGAATGAACCCTAATTCCGCTAACTCTCTTTCACGGCGATCAGAAATAGCCACCTCAGTCGGGCATTGCAACATCTTTTCACCGGATACAGAGGAGTAATGATGGGTTGGCAATGCTTCTACCAATCCCCCACCTTCCACACCGCGAATCGCCGCGCACCAGCCATATTGTTCAAATGCAGACATCATACGACCTGCCAGTGCATAAGCGGCGTTAATCCACAGATAACTGCTGCTCTCCCCTTCTTTTACCTGCTCTTCGAAACAGAACTGTTCAACCGGGATGGTTTTTGCCCCGTAAGGTAAACGGCCAATCACCCGCGGCAAAGTTAAGCCAACATAGCGGGAGTCATCAGATTCCCGGAAACGCTTCCAGCGCAGATAATCGGATGTATCAAACAGTTTGGACAAATCACGTGGACGTGGCAATTCACCAAAATCATTCAGCCCCAACATGCCTGCGTTGGCTGAACTGATAAACGGTGCATGGGCCGCGGCTGCCACATGGGAAATCTGCTCCAGTAGGTAAAGATCTTCCGGGCTGTTATCAAAGTCAAAATCACCGACAAATGCTGAGTAAGGTTCACCACCAAAGGTGCCGTACTCATACTCGTAAACATTCTTAAACAACATTGACTGATCGAAATCAGATGCCGATTTAAAGTCTTTAATCAAATCGGTTTTTGTCGCGTTCAACATGCGGATCTGGGTATTATCAGTTTCACTCTGGTCGAGTAATCCTTTAAGCCCTACCCAGGACGATTCCAGACGCTGGAATTCCGGGTGATGCAACACCAGACTCAGTTGAGCGGACATCAGCGCATCAATCGCGGCAATACGCTCTTCAATACTGTTTACTAAATCACCAGAAACCACCAGCGAACCTGACGTTACTTCGGCCAGAAATTGGTCGAGCTGGCTTTTGACCCGATCACGATCGGCTTCCCGGCGAATAGCCTGGGTGTTATCAATAATCTGATCAAGAAAATCACCGCTTGTTTCCGGCGTTTTCAATTCTTGCTGTTCAACAACGCTCTGTTCCATGTTTTCCTCACTGTGCATTGTTATTTTCTGGAGTGACGTCATCCGCCGTATTTTCTGTGGCTGGCGTTTCTGTCTCTTCATTATTTACTTGCGGTAAATTATCCGCATGTTCAGCAAGAATTTCCGCCAGACGGTCACGCAATTTTTCATTGCTCAATGCACGGCCTTTCAGATCGCTTAATTTGCTGCGAACCTCCAGCAAATTACGCAGCGGTTCAATCTGCTTCGCCAAATTCTCTGGGGTAAAGTCCGCCATTGATTTAAATTGCAAATCGACATTAATAAACCCACTTTGACCAGGCAGTGCACTTTCAACTTGTAATTCTAATGAAGGTGTCATACCTTCCATTACCGCATTAAAATTATCTTTATCAATATGCATGAAACGGCGTTCACGCATAGGAATTGACTGCTCAGCAAATTGACCAATGACACCAATGACCAAAGGCAATTCTTTTTTCTCGACCGCACCACCTAATTCAACATCATAAGTAATCTGAACTCGGGGCGGTCTCACTTTATCAAGCTTACGTTGAGTATTCATGGCACCTTTATACCTTTATATATGACAGGAAGTGCAAACTTACGTTAAACCGCACCAAACCTGATTGAATAACCGAACAAGATGAGATAGACGAAGAGATCAATTAACGTCTATTTATAGCAATCTAATATGCTGTGACACATTTAATGATATTCAAAATCCACCGTGTGTCGGCTGGTAAATAAGTTCTCATGTATATTAATTTAATGCAATACTTACGGGGTTAAATATAATATCTAAAATCTTTTAAATTAATTTAACTGTTTGTATTTAAAGATTAAATTAAAAATTACGCATTGTAATTAAAGTGTATTTTCATACTTGTCTTATTTTTTAATCTGCTATTTTTAGTAGTGAGGTTCTGATTAGTCAGAAAAAACAGAATATAGGTATAATTAAAAGGTTAATTGTGGTTTTCATTATGACTAACCTGAAACAGTTATATTGATTATCGATTTGTTAGATTTTAAAGTGTTTAATTAAATAATAAAACGAAAAATAATAATAGAGGTAAAATTATGACTACGAATAACGCACCGAAACATTGCATTTGTCGATGGCTGGTGCGGATGCCTTGTTTGCTGCACTGGAAAATTCTCCAAAAGCAAGCAAGAAGCTACTTAAAGCTACAAGGATGCAGTGAATGTCCATAATCATTGAAGAGCTAACCCATCAACACAATCGCAAAGTGTTTGATTGCGGTATCATCTCAAGCCTGAAACCACCCAGATAATTAAGCCTATTCTAATACGTTATTTTATAAATTCGAATTGGCAACAATTTGCGTACTGGCTTGACCTTTTAAGTGCACTATAATATGGTGAAAGGGAATAAACTAAGAAACTTAACTGCCTGCGAGTGAGCGCTTATTGTAGCTCTCTGTTGGATTAAATAGTTTTCATGCCAAATATAAAATAGATGAAATTGTGACTTGATTATGAACCTTTGTTTTTACACGTCTAACTCAAAGAAATACACTTATGCCAAATCTATTTTTTCCAGTCATGCTGACATAAACTTGGTTCATAAAAGCTTCGACTTTAAAGAGTTACAAACTGATGATCCTCAAGAAAACCTACTATTTAAATTAAATCAGGTTCCACACGTCCCTTCTTCCTATGTTTTTATTGAGGACAGCACCTTCCATATAGATGCTCTTAATGGTTTCCCCTCGCTGTATACTAAATACATTTTATCTTCGTTAGGCGTTCAAGGAATTATTAATCTATTAGCAGGAAAAGATAACAGTGAGTGTTATTTCATCAATCACTTGGCGCTCAGAACGGAAAATAATAAGGTCGTCTTTTTTTCAGGCACCACAAGAGGATTATCTATTTCTCTCTCTCCTTTAGAGCACAGTAATGAAACAGGCTGGTCTGATCTTTGGCAGATATTAAAAGTAACAGATAGTGGGCAGTTCTACAGTCAGTTAACTGAAGGATATAAGTACCTTTTCAACCAACAGAATAACAATACTGATGCTTTTCAACTACTCAGGGAGCATCTTACAGAGAGAGAGTTATAAAACTCGTTTTATTCACGTTACATTAGATGTTTTTTAATTTTATCAATACATGAACGACTATCGCTCACAATAACGATCAAGGATCCGGCGCACTTCACGTGGCTCGAACTCTTCAAGACACTCGCCGATACGTGGGTTGATAAGCGAATCAGTGGGGGCAACAGAAAGCGCCTGTATTGTGCGTACAGCAACGGCTTTGTTTACAGGTAATAGAAATCGTATAAGAGAGTTAGTTAGATCGGAGAGAGCCTTGCTAGTCCACTTTAATTCCATCACCATCAGCGCGGTACCGGCAGTGGCTCGTCGGTACTAAGGCTATCGGCCCATGCCATAATGGCCTGATGGTCGATGACATGACCAGCATCCACGTCGGCCAACGCCTCGCGAGTCAGTCGGCTACGTTCTTCCTCCTGGTCGAGCCAGGCTGACAGTGCCTGCTTCATGATCCAGCCACGCGAACGCTCCAACCGTGCGGCCAGCGGAAGTGGAACATGCGTGGTCAATACCTTAGTTGCAGTTTGTTCCATCTTGAGTACTCCCTATCTATAACTGTGATTGATTACGATTAATAATGAATCACAGTGATTAACATTAATCCAATCAAGTGAAATGTCAATTTTAAGTACATGTGACTGCTCCCCGCCCTGTCTGACAAGACGGGGGTTTACGGCGGTTTTTGCTAATCTAAAGGGCATACCCGAATAATATGACCGTCAGGGTCTTCAACGAGGAAAGTACGGCCAAAGACTTCAGTGTAAGGTTCCTGCACGATTTTGATGCCGGGGTTCTTCCGCCATTCCTCAAAGAGGCAATCTACATCTTCGTGAGATGGCAACATAATACCGATCTCAGAGAACCGTGGGACAGCAGCATCTGGCTTGGTTCCACCAGACCAAATAGCAAACAGTGCTTCGCCATCGGCAGCAAATGCCACATAGCGGGGGCTGGAAAACACCGGTTCAGAATTGAAAAGTGTCTGGTAGAAGGCTGTCGAACGTTCGATATCAGATACGTAGACAAGCTGAAGGTTAGGTTTGGGAGATAATGTCATCATGTCATTCTCATGTAAGCTTGATTCAATATAAGAAAGTAAAAACAAACGGTTATATAACTCAACATGTAACAGTTTGTTATTGTATTGCACTTATCATTTTAATGTAATGTTGATTATATGTATATATATACATGCAATGACTATATTTTGTGTAGCAGATACCTGACGTTCAATACAAAGGTGAGTAGATACAGTCACTGGTTGCCACTGCCTTACTCAAATGGAAGAGATAGCGACGGAGTAGTCGCTCAAAACAAGCCAACAAATGCAGGGCTGGCGTAGCCCCGCATTTACTATTGCCTAATGCTTTGAGATGACCTGCGACATTTCGTTCTGTTCGCCATATAAAACGATCCCTGACGTGTCGATTTGATTTTCCAACTGACGCAGGTCATAAGCGCTCTGGAGACGCAACCAAAACTCAGGTGTACTTCCCAGCGCTGCGGCAATACGAATTGCCAGTGGTGGAGTTAACGCGGTTTTACCGGCAAGAAAACGCGATACCGTAGCGGGTGTTACTCCAATATTGAGTGCAAAGCGACGACCACTAACACCCATGTCCTCTAAATCTCTGGCTATAATCTCTCCAGGATGGGAAATTTTAAACTGTCTCATTAGTGATAATCCTCATAATTCAAAATGTAAGCATCACCGTTAATGAACTGAAAAGTAATGCGCCAGTTAGCCCGGACAGTAATAGACCAGTAACCTTCGCGATCTCCTTTCAACGGGTGAAGTTTATAGATTTGACGGTTTAACTCGCCTATTTCATTTGCCGCATCAATAGCCTGTAAACGGTCGTTAATCCTCTCGGCATCCTGCATCGGTACACCAGAAGTAATCCCTTTTTCAAAGAGTTGCTTCAACCCTTTGTGCTTGAATGATTTAATCATCGTCCTATCCGTATTACATAGTGTGTAATAGCATACGACAATGTTACACGTCATGCAATAGTCACAATAAGTCATCAGGCGCAATTGAGTTAACCTGGCCAAACGCCTAAGCTGGGCCAATTCCTGTAGAGACTGTGACAAACTGCAATCCTCCCAGCCTACATAACTGCCCCACTATGGCAAGCAGTGCATTCAGCGACACAAGCCCTCCCAGCTCCACATACAGATCACGCACACTGAATGGTATTTCAGGAATGGCCTTCATCAATCTGACACTGATTTCATTTAGAGCGAGGCGAATGCGGTTCCCGCGGACAAAGACCAGCAAATCCTCGCCCACCTCAATAGGGGTTAGCGGAAAATCAGGGTCACGGATCCAACGTGCATCCGGGGTGATCGCATCATCCTGGTAATGAACGAAAGAATAACGCAGATGCCGGCGGCTTGAGGCTCTTGCCATATTCTCAGCGTATATTCGTCTCAACCACTCCGCCTGAGAATACGCGCCCTTTTCAGCCCGTTCTACGACCTCATCAATAGAACCTCGCAGGTATTCTTCGGTAATGGCATGTTGAAGGGTATTCGCTGTCACCTTGGCAGCTGAATACTTCGATATTGCAAATGCAATACCAATTGAGAAACCATCCGTATTGCCAATATGGTACCAATGCGGTGGCAGCAAAAAGACATCACCCGCTTCGATGACAAAGGTTTTGCCATGGGGTACCAGCCGTTCAGGCTGGAAGCAGTTCTTTTGTTCACCATTCAGTCGATGAAACTCTTCTCGGCTAAAAAGGGTCATCTCTTTGGTCGTGGGGCCAGTATGGAAATGGACAATTGAGGTGTAAGGATCATCAATGTGAATGCCAAAAGGAGTGTAACCGTAGTTGCCGATGAACAGCGTCACCTCAACCGTACTCCGCCAAGCGCCTTGAGCTTCAACGATCGGTGCAAAAATGCGAGCCCCCATTCGAGCTAGTGGATCGGACCATTGTTCAGCGCCATTCACAATAATGCCGAACTTGTTTCCAGCAGTCGCTCTGGATACATAGTCCTTGAACGTCTCTCCCACACGAGGATGATTAAATAAAACCTCGTTCTCGTACTGAGGGCTCAACATGCCGTCAATATACACTCGAAACAAACCACTGATAGCCCGTTCAGCTTCTGTAGACATGCTGGCAAACAAATCAAAAAATAGAGCATCATCGAAAATTACCGGTTCGAAAACCCTCTTCAATAGAAGAGGAGCCATTTTGCACGGCGCTTCGACTGGATTATATTCATATGCAGCGCTGGAAGATTCATGAGCACAGATGTGCTTATAAAGCGGCTCCAACCGCTGCATAGATGATGCTGAAATCAAGGCATTGTATTGAAGCACGTCAGTCATCAGATTAGCCTAATTAAGCATTACAAACTTGACGAACAGGACGAGCCACTGAAATCTGTGGGATGTCTTCTACGACTTCTAAGCCGAGATCTTCGACGTTAGCCCCTACCTGATCAGCCTTGCTTTCCATTACCGCATTTCTATCTTCGCGCATGATAACCTCCACCGAACAAACTCACCTTGCGCTATTAACTTTTGCGCAACAACAAAATAACAAGTTCGCTTTAATATTACAATTAAATTAATTGTTTTTTTATTGACATTGTGATGTAAATCATATAATGAAAATCGAGTTCATCGATGGCTATCCTCTCTCTTACTTTCATGATTTCAATAGCCTTGAAATACTGAATAATTTGTCAGATTCATAGAGAGCCTGATCTGAGACACTTTCTTCTATATTAGCAAATATTTCATGCTCGGTATTATAAGATGCCAGATAATATACATAAATAATTTTAATGTATATTTGGGGTGGAAATGTTAAATTTTCTCTATATGGTAGAGACTACTTTCCCGACAGATAACGTCCACATACAATGATTAACTAAATCCAAGGGATCCGCCCGGTAAATTCCGGGATGTTATCAGGAGGGCAACTTTGGTGGTATTTACACTTTTGGCACTAAAAATTCGAGCAATAAATATCAAAACGAGAATTTATTATTTATTTTTACAATTTGATTGTAATTAAAACAAAAATATAATAATAATCTTATTATAGTATTCATTCATAAAAAACCCAGATAAAAAACGGATAGCACCAGATTCAAATCTATTAAATAAACCTATTTATTAAGAAATTATTTATCAAATTAATGACATTGACGCTATAATACTCATCATTCTAACAAATAGAAATTTACTTCGCTTAAAATAATCTAATGAATCAGCGATAGGATTTTTTCACCAGAATTCACATGTCCACACTTTTATTATAAGTATTAAATGGAATTAATAGATTTCTATTTATAATAGTGCGGACTATCTGCTATCTATCTTTTCGCCGCTATCGAACCACCAACGGTGATAGAAATGTCAGAGCGTTTATTCTCATTCTCGCTCCTTTAGCACAAAAAAATATTTTTACAATATATAATTTACAAAAATATCAAATTTTCATGATGGCTCACTAATTTATAAATTAACAGATGGTTACTCTTTAAAATCTTCATGTAGATCTATACTTATCTAGTTCGTTAATATTTTTAGAACACTCTTTTAACCTTATTTTAACCTTACAAGGATATGCATCATGGGTGTTTTTCAGTATAAAGATTTTGATGACACGACTTCTAAAGAGCTATTTTCTGACGCTAAAACTATTTCCGGGTATGCTTACCATAATCTAGGCAGTGGATTTGCCGAAGGGTATTACAACTATGGTTATGGTTTGGGAATACCATTAACGCTGGTGACTGCACTTATCGGTAGTACGACCTCACAGGGCGTCTCGACTAAATTGCCCTGGAACCCAGATGCGGAAAAACAAGCACGGGATAAACTAAACGAAGCGGGATGGTTTACTATCAGCGCCGATGAATTGGGCTATAAGGGGAAAACGGATGCCCGCGGTACCTTTTATGGCGAAAAATCAAGTCATTCCACTGCCCAGGCTGAGGTGATGGGGAAATATGACGCTGACGGTAACCTAACATCAATTGGTATTGCATTTCGTGGCACCAGTGGCCCCCGGGAATCAATAATCACCGATACATTCGGCGACATTATTAATAATGTGTTGGTAGGTTTAGGAAAAACAGAATATTCGAATAACTATACACCAAACGCTTTTGGCCGACTGTTAGATCATGTCGCCAATTATGCCAAAGCTCACGGTCTGACTGGGAGCGATGTTCTGGTCAGCGGTCATAGTTTGGGTGGGTTAGCGGCGAATAGCATGGCGGGGTCCAGCGAGACAAAATGGGGTGGATTTTACTCCCAGTCGAACTATATAACCTTCGCCTCGCCATCGCAGTATGAGAAAGGTAACAAGGTGCTGAACGTGGGATATGAGAATGACCCGGTATTCCGTGTACTGACTGGCACCAGTACTACTGCGGCGTCAGTGGGCGTGCACGATGCACCAAAGGATTCGGCGACAAATAATATTGTCAACTTTAACGATCACTACGCATCAACCGCGTGGAATCTGCTGCCCTTCTCTATTGCCAACCTATCAACTTGGGTTTCGCATGTCACACCTTTCTATCAGAGCGGTATGCAACGGGTTATGGATTCAACATTCTATGACTTGACCCATAAAGATTCCACGATTGTTGTCAGTAATCTCTCCAACGTCACCCGTGGCAATACCTGGGTGGAGGATTTAAATCGGAATGCGGAGAAACATACTGGCAGTACTTTTATTATCGGTACTAACAGCAATGATCTGATTAAAGGCGGTAAAGGAAACGATTATCTGGAAGGTCTCGACGGTAATGATATATTCCGCGATGACGGTGGATTTAACATAATTGCCGGCGGGAAAGGCCATAATACCTTTGACTTACAGAAATCGTTAAAGAACGCGGAAATAGCTTATGACAAGGCGGGAACATTGTATCTGCGTGATGCACACGGTGATATCACTATCGCCACGGATATCTCCACGATAAGAAGCAAGGAAAGTACTTGGCTGTTTCTGACCAAAGAAGTGAATTCGCAGGTCAGAGCCGACGGTTTACACTCCAACCAAGGGGTGAAGCAGTACGCCAATTCAGTAACCGGTAATGATGGGAATGATACCCTCACTTCCAAAACCTCCGGCTCCTGGCTGTTCGGTCTGGATGGTGACGATACTCTGATTGGCTTCGGCAACAACAATGTCTTTGTCGGCGGTGAAGGTAATGATGTGCTGAAAAGTAAGGGTAATAACAATACCTTCCTGTTCAACGGCGATTTTGGACAAGATATTGTTTACGGCTACAATAAAACCGACAAACTGGTATTTCTGGGCACAGAAGGCAGCAGTGACGAAAAAAATAGTTATCTTGATCACGCTAAGATGGTGGACAATAATGTGGTGTTTACCTTTGGACAAAACTCAGTCACTTTGGTTGGAGTAAGTATGGATAGCCTGTTCGCAGACAATATAATATTGGCATAACACAAAAAGAGTGCGATATCCCTATCCATAATGTGGCCATGAAGAATGGCCACCTTTTGGCAAAACAGGCGTTTTTACTTAATTTCCGTGGCCGTATGCTCTGTAAATGGTGTGTGAACCACCGCATATTTCGCCTGCCACGCTTTAGGATTGATCAAATAATGTTGCCGGAAACGTTTAGAAAAATGACTTGGGCTGGCGTAACCCACTGCGGTAGAAACATTAATGACGCTCATCCCTTTTTTCAATAAATCTTCTGCGGTCGTCATACGGACATTTTCCAGATATTGATGAAAAGTACAAAAAACAACAGCACGAAATCCCTCTTTTAATTTCCGCTCATTTAAACCAACCGCTTTTGATAGCGATTTTATCGTCCAGGGATAATGATAATCACTGTTAATTATTTTTATTGCATTGTAAACGGCCCGGCGCTGCAAACTGTTGATCACATCATATTGATAATCATAAATTTGCGCCGATACACAAGCGAGTATCTCTAATGCTTTCGCCTTTAAATAAATTTTTCTTATACTACCATTTAGCTGACACTCTTCTATTTGATTAACTATCTGCATAAATGGTGGGTAGATAGGGCATGCCATCATCAATACATCACTGTAACTGCCGTTTTTCTCAAAACCAGCAGCTAATTGAGTGAAAGGTGGTAACTCCTGGGCGGCAATTTCGCTCAATGAAAAACGAATATCGAGAATATGCCATTCTCCACAACCAAAGAAATTCATGCCTCGTGTTGTCTTAGGTGAATAGAAAAACAGCATCGTTCCTGAATTTATATCTAAAACATCGCCATTTTCAATCGCCATCTTGCCTTTCCCACTTAGAACAAAAGCAATTGATACGGTCGGTGGCCCCTCACAATATTCTATAATATCTTGCTTAATCTCAAAATGAATTCGGTTTATGTGAATTCCATCAGATAATGCTTCTGTTAGAAACGGTGAGTTCGCCTTATTTTCCTCCTCATGTGAATTCATACAATGACCAGCAGTGAAAATTTTCAATTTTCTGCTATAAATCGTATCCATGAGCTCCCCTGTCAAATTAGCGCCAAGTGCCTCAAAAGTACTATTATATTTTTATTTATAATTTAATACCACGCCCTGTAAGCATGGGTTTCCAGCATCCATCTTTTCAACTCAAGAAGGTAAGCACTTGAAAGTAGATTTCTAACTACATATTAGCCATCATTAATGATACTAGTTACAATAGTACGTAATGCGTTACTTTTGTCCCTATCCCGCTAGCCTTGTCCTACGACTCCAGATAGTCTCCTTTTCAGATTTTTTCCACGCTTAACTTTATAAGACACAAATAAAAAGAGTACAAAGAGTATCCATATGAAAAGAAAATATGCTAAGGCGTCTGTCTTATGTTGTCTGATTTCGCCTGTGGCATGGGCTGAAAATTCACCTTTAACGACGGAAGATGCTTTGGTTGTGACAGCCAATAAGCGTGAAGAAGCATTAAATAAAATTGACGGAAGCGTTCTAGTCAAAACTGGCGGGGAACTAGAACACGCTGGTATCACCCAAGTACAGGATCTTGAGCGCGCCTTCCCTGGATTACAAATCCGCTCACACGGTAACCGAACTTATTCGGCAACAACCATTCGGGGTATCAGTTCACCAGATTTCTACTCACCTTCTATTCGCATTTATGTTGATGGTGTTCCTCAGGATCACCAGTTTTTAACACAAGAGTTGATCAACGTAGAACGTGTAGAATTATTACGCGGTCCTCAAGGCACTTTATACGGCGGAAATGCGCAAGCCGGTGTTATCAATATTATTACCCGCTCACCGAAAGAAGGTCCCTGGCTTAACCTCTCCGCTAATTACTCTAAGCTGAAACAAGGAGGCTCTTTCAGTGGTTCAATTCCACTTATTGAAGATCTCCTTTATGGCAGCACCTCCCTGCGCTGGGTGAAAGAACCCGGACAAATTGATGCACCAAATCATGGTGGTAAAAATATCGACTCCAGCAAAACCTGGCTCGGTAAAGGGCAACTGACATTTGCGCCGGAAAATTCTCCTTTCAGCGCTGAGTTTAGCTTTGCCCATGAAGATCTTAATTCCCATGAAGAGATTTATTTGACTGACGAGCAATTTCGGCAGAAGAAATATGATGGCCCTATTCCTGATCTGACACGACAGGTTGACAGTTATGCACTTAGAGCTGAATACGATCTCGGCAGCAGTACATTGACCAGTGTGACTTCTTATCAGGATCGCGATATTTACCGTGATTTCATCGGTGGTAAATGGAAAGAGAAACATCACGCCACAACCCAGGAACTGCGTTTAAACTCCGACTTTTCAAATGGGGTTACCAGCGTGTTCGGCGGTGGGTTTTCAGATGAAAGTAATAAACATCATACCAGCAGCTATCCCGGTTACTATGGTGATGCCTTTAACACAATAAAAGGAAGAGCGCTGGCACTATTTGGTGAAGTTAAATTACCGGTTGCTTCTCAATGGGATCTTACCCTTGGCGGTCGTTTGTCACATGAAAAATCGCAGATAGACTATTCAGGCCGTGCTGGCATGATGGCGGTCGAAGCTTTTGATAACCAGGTCTCCAGCAATGAATTCACTCCTAAGGCGGCCTTGGGCTGGCAATTGACGCCAGATACCCGTTTCTATCTCTCTGCCACTAAAGGATACAAACCCGGCGGATTCAATAATATTGTCTCCTCCGCCAACGATAGAAAGCCCTACAATACTGAAACTTCAGATAATTATGAGTTTGGCTGGCATACATCGTTCTTTGATAACGTCATGACGTTAGATAGTGCTGTTTACTATATCCGTTCAAAAGACAAGCAGATCTATGTTGGACCCGTCGCTATGCAATCCATTCGCAATGCTGGCAAAGCGGAAAGTAAAGGTATTGAGCTGAATAGTCAGATTAAACCCATGCAAGGGCTTAAACTTTCTCTTGGTGGCAGTATCAGTAAATCAAATTTCACTAACGCGACCGATACAGAAACGGGTGTAAGTTATGACAACAAACGTTTGCCTTATGCACCAGATGTCATGCTAAATGCAGGTTTCGACTATCTGATTGATCAAACACTGTTACCGGGTAACCTCTATTTAAGTGCTGGTGCCCGCTACTATTCAAAAAGTTACTTTAATGCAGCGAACACCCTTGAACAAGGAGGATATACCCTTTACGACGCTTCACTCAGTTTAGAAATGGAGCATGGCGTTAACATAAAACTTTACGGCGAAAATCTGGGTGACAAAAAATACCGAGTCTCCAGTTTCCAAGTAGGGCCAAATACACTCAATATGATAAGTAAGGGCTTGAATGTTGGGCTGGATGTGAGCGTTGCACTATGACGCACAATATCTTCCACCCCGTCATGTATTGTTGCTGCTGACTTTGGCGAGTGTTTACACCATCCAAGCTGCCCGGCGCGCTCTTAAAGTAGGCAAGGATATGCAGTTATACATTAAATGATTTAATGAAAGATAATGCCTTAAGGACTACCTATATATGAATCAATCGAGATGCAAGAATTTCCCTTTAATTACTCGTCAGCTAACAAATATGTGGGATAAAAGTTCGGAACTGTGGTTTGTAAAAGATAGAGAATTCCGTTTAATTTATGGAAACAAGGTATTTATTAAAGTTAATAAACTCCCTAAAGACTTTGATGTTATCGGGTATTCTGAAAAAGAATTGCTGACACCATTTCAGCATTTTGCCCACTTGTTTGAAGAACACGACAGTAAAGTCTTAGAGCATATGCAGAGAATATCAGCCATAGGGATTTACCCAGTGGGGAAAAGTGAACAATTTAGATCTTATTTTTATAACAAATTCCCATTAATGGATGAAAATAATCAATGTATTGGTGTAGTTTCTCATGCCAGAGAAATAGAGCATTTTGCAATGGATCATTATATTAAACATCATATGCTTACCCCTGTTAAATTTAAGCCGCCGAACGATATATTAAAAGAGAAAGAGTGGGTGATTATTTTCCTGTTTTGCTGTGGTCTCAGTAATAAAAATATAGCGGTCAAAATGGATATTTCATGCCGTACTGTGGAAAAATATTTCGAAGATATCTATGAGAAACTTTCTGTTGGATCAGTTATAGAGTTAAGATTATTTTGTAAAGAAAATGGCTATGACCTCTATGCTCCACCAAGATATTATAAATCTATGGGCTATTTTTTATTAAATTAACATTACGGTCTGCCAAGCTTTAGGAATTACAAATAAGAATATTATTTTAAATAGACACGACCATAATATTAAATTATATT
>NZ_JAJAFX010000029.1:0-72386 GCF_025384845.1 Photorhabdus temperata
TGGGGTATTTACGCAGCCATTGCATCCAGCTCTGTGTTGTTCAATTTACGTAAAAGTATACCTTTTCATCCGTGCAGAAAACAAAGCAATAATCCTCTATAAACCTCGAAAAAGTCAACTTTATAGAGTATTCTACAAATCTTTATCACGTTTAAAGACTTTTGAGGGTAGTATGCACTATGCCTATATCCGGGTGAGTTCGGTTGACCAGCACGTTGATCGCCAGAAAGAGGCGCTGTCTGCATCCGGTATTGAAATTGACAAAATCTATATCGAACAGGCCAATGCGAAAAACATCAACCGGCCACAGCTTCAGGACATGCTTCAACAGGTCAGAACCGGCGACACGATTGTCGTTCACTCCATCGATCGGTTATGCCGCAATATGATGGATATGTGTACTCTGACCCTGCGTTTACGCGAACAAGGTATTACACTGATCTTTCTGAAAGAGCCGCTCACTTTTAGTGCCAACGAGAGTACGCCTATGCAAGAGTTGCAACTGCATATGATGTCGGCCTTCAGTCAGTTTGAACGGGCACTCATTCGAGAGAGGCAAACCGAAGGGATCGCCGCGAAAAAGCAGCGTGGAGAACGAACGGGCAGACCGCCTGCGGAAATCAGTAAATTGCCTCAAATAGACGCGTTAAGAGCGAAAGGTATCAAGTTAAAGCTGGCTCGCGATAACGTGGGATTAGGTGTTTCTACGTATTATAAATTGCGTCACCAGCTAAAAAACGGGGAAATACGGTAGCTACAACCCCGGGAGGACAGCACCATGCAAATTAGGTGACGAAACGGAGCATTCTTGGACAGAAAAGATTGCTGCATAAATGTCCCACGGTTTTTTATGCTATCCTGAATGCCGTATTCAGAGTACAGGAGGGAAACAGGAATAAGACTATTAGAGATTTTTCTGACAGTAATTCAGATGATCTTATTGTTAGTTATACGCCATCGGAAGCGGTAAAGTCAGATCTTAGAAAGAGAAACCTTCTTTCAGAATTCCCATGCTTAACGTTAAGACTAATAAAGCATATTGACCGAAATGGTGAATATATTCTTGCCACTACTCTTGTTGAACAAGGATATTATGAAGTCGAAGCTTTTCATGATTTATATCACCTTAGATGGAATATAGAAGAGTTATATAAATTGTCCAAGTCAATCCTTTGCATTGAGGATTTCCATTCACAGAGTGAGAAAGGCGTAAAACAAGAAATCCAGGCGCATATATTATTACTGAACCTGGCAAGGATATCGGAAAATGATATTAATCACAGAGGCAACGATAGCGACTGCATTGATAGCAGAGAAAATAAACAGAAATTGAATTTCAAAAACTGTTTATTTCTCGTAGTAAGACACTTGTCTTTGCTGATTCAGGGGATAAAAAAACATTTAAAATCATTTTATTGTGCTCTTTCAGAGGGACTTGCCGGAATGACTCACCGGGTGAGGCCTGGGAGGCACTATCCACGAAAATCTATGCGTCCCAGAACCCGATGGAACTCTTTTGATGCCCCGGCAAGAGTTTAACCGAATGTCATTGATGGGCACGGAACCCCGAATACGTTCATGTAGTTACAAATTTGTATGGTACATTACCGGAGTTAAATCAAGGAGATTATGAAAAATTATGATTTCCACTCAATTATCTATATGATTATGGAAAATTTTCGGTAAAGGATGTGTTATGTTATTCGTCGCCATGCTTTTTATGTCAATTGTAACTTTTTTCTTTTTAACCATAATGGTTAGTTATTTCTTTATATTGGAAAGGAATGTAAAAAAAACAATATGGACGTCGTTATTAATGACATTTGTTTTTATATTAAGTCTACTTATTCCACAGTTTTCTTATCAATATTTATTTTATTTATTTTAATGGAGTATTCGCCCTTGGTTGCTCATTGCATGAGCAACCAAGGGATTGTTTTTTATCCTTACGGTTTTCTATTCTTAAGAAGTTGCATTAATCTATTTTCCTGAATTTGTCGGCTAACTGGAAAACTGACATTTTCTTTCCATTCCCCTGTGATATCAAATGGCTTTCCTCCCACATTAATATCCTCTTTCACCCAATTAAATGTGTCGTATGGGTCAGTAAATTTATCATATAGTTTATAATTTATTGTACCAGATACATTATATACATCACCCACTTTTTCAACACTCACATTTGTAAGACTGCCACTGACCGTTGCACCTCCAATACCCCAAAGCGGATCGTAAATCGGGACTTTTTTTCTAGACCAAAATTATACCTATTTTCAAAATCAACTCGTTCACCACTCTGAATCTGTGAAACAAAACGAGACTGAATACTGCCTTCTGGCCTGCCAAATGCACCTGGTTTCTGCATCAAGCCACGAACTTTATCATGTACACCGATTTCAGAGAGTGTCAGTTCTCGGCCTGATTTTCCGAAAAAATGTTGCAACATGCCGAATGAACTCATGCTGGGTTTGCTATTTTGAGCTTTATCGAAAAACCCTTCATTCGAACCAGGACCACCCCTACCAAAGTTTGCTTTTCTAAGCGGAAGCATTTTCAACACATGTAATTTTTTTACCTTCGTCATATCCCCTTGGGTGTACGCCTTCATTATGTCTTCAATTACTTTGCCCCCTCTTTTATCTCTTGGATATGGACAATCTTCTTCACCACATACTGGACAAATATTTTTCTCTAATCCTTTCAAAAAATCCATGTTAATTTCATTTTCTTTCGACATAAATATCCTTAATTAATGTTAATTAATTCCACTATTTTTACAGATGAAATGCTTTTTAATAAACTAATTTGTATCAATAAAAATTTTGTTAAATATGTGTTTTTATCGACATAAATTAATTTTACATTTTCATTTAATACATAAATACCGAAATAACATGTGTGGTTATTCTTACAGTTATATACCCGCTTAACTTGAAGATGCAAGATTCAAAACCTGGAAGTTGTCATTAATACAGCACGACAGGTTCCCGGCAAGTTCCGGTAATCTTTCCGTAAAAAAGCGATGGATTGCCTGCCTGAACAAGGCCGTCGAGGTGAAATAATGGTTATTTCTGACTTGTTCATTCATCACCTTCCACAGCCTTTCTATCGGGTTCAGATTCAGGCTGTATGGACCAGCGGTTGAGTAGACCCGCCGGTTACCCAGACGGGCCCCTCCTCAGAACCGGACGTGCGGAACTACCGCATCCGGCTCCCGACAGATCAGTGTCCCTACACATATTCAGCGAGTCCAGAGTATTGATCGGGTTTTCCATTTCGTTGGATAACCCAGCATTTTCAAGATCAGATTCAGCTTTTTCCACGTCAGTCGGCGACGACCACTTTTACGGTTGAACCATCTATAGATTATTCGCATACTTTGGTAGATAAACTGCCCAACTCGTCTCTAGGTTATCAGATATGCCGTGATAATTTATCCAGCCTCTGATCACTCTGATGACGGTATTCAGGATTTGCCGTTTGTCGGTACTCAGATTCTTCCATAGAAAGTCCCTGAGTCCCTTCAATTTAGCGGCGAAACGGTCTTTTCGGCTGGTAAATTTCAGTCGCCAGAAACCCTTTCGCGTTTTCCCCCAATAGCAGGTAAATCCCAGAAAATTGAACGTTGGCAAGCGTTTTCCTGACTGGTTAGCTCGCATTGCCGCAATGTGACCCGCAGGAATTAATTGCGATTTGTCTTCATGCAACTCCAAGCCGTACTTATTCAGTCTCTTAGGTAATACCTTGTAGAAACGTTTAGCTTCACTGGGATACTGGAAAGTAAACACCATGTCATCAGCATACCTCACCATCTCTGCCCGTCCATGTATATGGGAACGGCTGATTTCATCAAACCATTCGTCTATCACATGATGCAGGTAGATATTGGCCAGCACCGGCGACAGGATTGAACCTTGCGGACACCCACGCACATTGCTGGATGTCTCTTTACCCACTATGACGGGCGCCGTGATTAATACCTCGATCAATCTGAGGAAACGGCGATCTGATATTTTCTTCCGAAGTAAATTCATCAGCTCATCATGAGGTATCATGTTGAAATACTTATTCGCAAAATGAGATTATGAATATTCTCATCAAGGTGTTCACCGTAAGCGGCTTTTGTCATGCGATCAATACCCACAGCTTTACTCCCGTCAAGCCGCAGGAATTGCCCTTTCAGCATGTCACTGTTTAACAGGTGCCCCAAGTTATTGAACACCCGTTGTTTGTTACCTGCTGATTTCTCGCCTATACGCTCAAGTTTTGTTAACCATGATAGTCCGTCGTTGCTGTGTACGGTCATTGTTGCCCTCTTACGTTCGATCTGTCTGCCCGCCCTTCGCTCCACGGTCATTACTCGCTTCATTACTACTATGGCTGACTCCGACTTCCGGAAAGCCATTTCTGTGGCCTTGTGTTTGGCACTTGTGCCACAGATACCCAGTTCCTCAGGGAACCCTCCGGATCTCCTGTGTTCCGTCATTCATCTCTGCAAACTCGCTGACGCCTGCGCCCCCGGTGGTTGGTTTCCTTTGGCAATTTGCCAGTATGGCCTCCGGTAACCTGTTGCCTGCCAGGTGCTCCAACCTGTTGGCTCCCACAATTAGTTCATATTTCGGGGGTATCACGTTCACCCTTTGGTTTCGGCTCGAATGCTTCGCTGTCTACGCTTCACCCTCCAAGTTACCCAGGACGGCGCAAGACTCGCTATCCGGTGGCACTGGCTATGCCTTCCGGAGCAGGACTTTCACCTGCAAGATAAATGCAGCTTTTCACAGCGCACGGAGCATTTGAACAGAAACTTACGGTTTTGCCCTTTCGGTAGTCTCTGTACCGTAAGGTTCTCCATCAACAAAATAAGTGCCATTGGGTAATACGTGTTTATAGGGTAGTAAAGAGATATGGGCTAATACGTCATCATCTATGACTTCACCATTTTCACGTAACTCGTTAATAATATTTATTATTCTTGATGTGTTCCAGTACAGGATTGCATTGGATACCAGACTCAGGGCGCTGGCCTTATTCATGATTTCTTCGTAATCACCGGTTGTGAATTCGTCCTGGTTTGCAAAAAAGATCCATCGGGGCAACTTATGCCGGTATTCGCCTTTATTGAGCTGAAGCTGAACCGTACGACGTAAATCCTGGTCGGCCAGATAGCGCAGAATATATTCCGTCTTAATCAGTCGTCCCAGATTAGTGAACGCCTTAGAAAGACGATCAGATGGAAAACTGTTGGTGAGCTGTTCTACGATGACATGGGCCGGTGCTGTACGTTCTTTGAGAGATTGCGACACATGAATCATTGCATCCCATTGTTCCTCAATAATATCCAGATCTGCCGTTTTATTCAGTAATGGTGTGAAAACACCATAATTTACTGTGCGATCAACCCGATAGAGTTGCTGATCTTTTAAATCTCTTATCCGCGGCATAAAGTAATAGCCAAGCAGATAACACAGCGCAAAAATGATTTCGGTATAACCGTGAGTGTCTGTAGTATGTTCTCTGATCTTCAGAATCGTGTTAATTACAGGAAATCGCTTTGGTGCTGTACACCGAGTATTGATCTGATACGTGTGTATATATATCGCCTTTTCGTAATAGCCATAATAGCGGGGATAATAGGCTGCAAGGAGGCTGTCAGCCCTGATCCTGAAACGCTGCGCATCAGAAAACGACAATTGCCCTGAGCCGTGTACCTGACTGAAAGGAAGCTGATGATGCTGATTTACAATTTCCGCACTGGCGGCTTTAATCGTGTCTTCCCGGACGTAGAACTGCAATACATGCCGTAGCATATCGACGCTGATGTCGTTAACGCTGGTACTCATAGCAACCACGCCAAGATTGGTTGCCTGTGATATCAATGCGGATATGAGGGTCTTATAAAAGTGTTTTGGCCTGCTGTTGTGCTGCTGATCGGGAATGAAGTGTCTGCTGAAATGAGTTTGCTGATCAACTTCCATTAGTAATTGTTCTATGCGAATAGAGGGCATACTGGCATCTATGACCTTTTGCAATCGGGCGACGGCCTCAGGAATTTCGGCCTTATCATCCCGTTTAAGCCACAGACTACCCCCCTCTGATTTCAGCAAAAGAGTCAAGTTCAAACCGTTTTTCAGCCTCACCAGCTATCTGATGAAATTCAAGTATCAGTGCTGTCTTAACGTTTTCCTGAGTTGGCTGTTGCAGCTCGACATAAGCCGCTTCCCGGGTTGCCTGCCAGTGATGTTGATCCAGCATCAGCTCCCAGAACGAGACATGTTGTTTGCTCTGAGGGACAAAGAGATCGCCAGAACGAAGCGCATCTTTCATGGCGATGGCCACACCGAGTACCCATGCGTTTCGTTGTACTTTTCCATCCTTCCCTCTCAGTATCCGCTGTAGCTCGTATGGAACAAAATGTGTCGGGACATTGACTGGCAGTCTTTTTAAATGACGCGCTTTTTCAATTTACGCGGCTCGCTACACCGGTCACTACCCCTAATTGGTAGCTTATAGTTAATACATATATATTAACTATAAGGCGTCCAAAGGTAGTTCTGGTAGAGCTGTCAGGACTTGGCCGGGGGCCATTGCTGGGCAGCATGGAGCACGCGCAGCACAACAACCGTACCACTGTCCTTGATGCGATAGACAATCACATAATTATGCCGTACGACGATTTCACGTGTGCCGCGCATGCGGCCGGGGCGGTACAGTTTAGGCTGCTGCACAGCGAGTTCGATTTTAGTATCAAAGTCTGCGTCAAGCTCAAGCGCGGCGTTGGGGCTGTTTTGTGCGATGTAATCAAAGATACGTTCCCGATCTGCTTCCGCGATCTTTCGCCAAATGATTTTCATGCGCGACCCTGTACAATGCGTTTACGCAAGGCTTCACGTTTGGCGGCAAATTTGGCTTTGACATCAGAGTGAGGGATACCAGGTCCAGGTTCGTCTATGGCTTGCTGCACTTGTTCACGAAACCACGCATCATAGGCTGCGGCCTCGTGGGTACGCTTGAGCGCTTCGGCACGATCTGGCCTTGAGGTATTGGGGGTGTCGGGGGCGTAGTTTGATGAATCCACGTCGAAGCGGTCAATGCCAATTTTTTTTAAGTAGGAAACCAGCGTCTCGAACTTGCGAAACAGCCGTACATTACGGCTGCGCTGTGCGGCCAGTGGTCGCTCGTGCATTCCATAGCGCACCATTACGGCCCAGCCACCTGGCTGGCCTACTATGTGCGCTCCTCTTACGGCACCGGCCTCAACAAGATGGGAGAGGGTGCCGTGGTCGATAGTTTCAGCCATGTTGTTACCTCGCAGTTTCTGAATATTTCACAATAGGACTATTGTAATTTATAGTGCGAATTATAGTAAAATGCAATGTATTTAATTATTAATTTACTCAATGGCTGAACATAACGCCTGTTAGATATAGCTTGAAGTGTTAAATAAAGTGAGTTTGACTTATACTAAGAGTGGGTATTTTACCCTTCGTAAAGTTTTAACTAGAAACCCGTACGTTGCCGCGTCGGGTTTCTTCTCTATTTCAAAATGAAATAATTAGTAAAACTATAGTTGACAATGATTTGACATGATGATGGATTTGAATATAATTCAGAATTTGTAAAGTATTTTAAGAGGTAAATGTGAAGATTAGACGTATTTCACAATCAGATTGGGATCTTATTTATCCAGCATTAGAACATTTGTCTATAAAAACCATTAAAACAGCACATGATATATTAGTGTGTGGTAAGACACTATCTGATGTGTCAAAAGAGGAGAGCATAAAAAACCGTGGGGCACGATGTTAAATCGGCGATAGAATGAACAACTAAGTGCACTTATTAAGTCCGATATTTCACCATGAAAATTTATATCGTGAAAGTCGCCCTTCGGGGTATCAGTCCTATGGTCTGGTGCCGATTCAGATTATCAGGTGGGACTTCTTTAGCGACTTTTCACTATATCATTCAGATCTCTCAGGGATGGCAGGATGATCACCTTCACCAATTCCGTATTTATGGCAAATATTACGGCATTTCCTACTCTGGCGGGATTGCATTTCCTGATAACCCTGACAAAATCGCGCTGGATGACTTTGAATTTGATGCCGGTGATCGCTTTACTTATGAGTACAATTTTTTTGAGCACTGGCTTCACGATATCCGTATTGAAACTGTTCTCGAAAACTCTAATCTGAAGTCTCCTTTTTGTTTGGCCGGAAACAGAATGCCCGGGGCAACGTTGGCCGATGAAACCGCTAAAACACTGGCACTATTTAACGCGATTATTCATGCTGATGAAACAACAACAGTCAGAGAAATTCGTCCATTGATAGATGATCTTGATACTGTCAGATTCAACCGGCCAAAGGTTAACCGCCAATTAAATAGACTTAACCTTGATTCACCAGAACTTGAACCCATCGTGATATGGCTGTAGTAGATAGTGATGATCGATATCCATAAAGGTATACTTTTAGAGAGTCCAGTCTAAGCCTTGCGAATAGTTAGGCGTGTAAAAATCATAGTTTTTTAATAACTGATTGAGTCGATAGCAGTTAAACGTGACGCGATTGAACTCGTCGATGAATTCTTGGATGTCACCAAAAGTGGTATTGTCATCACTGTCAACAATAGCTTCTAAGAGTTTAATGGTCGCTTCTGTTTCATCATATTGGGTGACATCAGGCATACCTTGTTGGGCATAATTTTCCTTTCACCATGATGATAAAGCGCACGATCATACTAATTGATGAAAGGGGATACCCCACAGATTTTTATGCTCTCACCCCCCCCTCAAATGGTGACAGGTTAACGCAATTGCCCCTAATGATTTATGCTCTTGCATTGATTCAGATATTGATGCAATATTGCATCAATATCTGAATCAATGAGGTAATCAAATGCGAACTACTGTCACGATTGATGATGTGCTGTATGCACAGGCGCTGGAAATGGCCGATCCTAGCATGGACAAAGCTGATATTTTCCGGGAAGCGATGAAAACGTTTGTTCGGGTGCAGGCGGCAAAGCGGCTCGCTTCGCTCGGCGGTACATCGCCTGAAATGCAGATGATTCCCCGCCGCCGCGAGGAGCCATCCGCATAATGACTATTTTGGTTGATACATCCGTCTGGGTTGACCATTTCAAAAACCGGAATGACGGGTTGATTCAGTTGCTGAGCCGGGATCTGGTTCTGATTCATCCAATGGTATTGGCAGAGATAGCATGTGGTAACCCTCCGGCTCCAAGACTGCGAACACTTGGTGATCTAGGTCTCTTACCACCGAGCCATCAGGCCAGTATTGCCGAAGTGATGGCGTTTATTGAAAACGAAAAACTGTACGGGCTTGGATGTGGTTTTGTTGATATTACGTTGCTGGCATCAACCTTAATAACGCCAGGAGCAAGACTTTGGACATTGGATAAGCGACTTGAGAGATTGGCTAAACGTCTTAATGCGAGTTATCAGCCGATTCATTGACCGGAAACTTATAATTATTTTTTCAGCGGGGTTTGAGGAGTAACGGAACCATAAGTACTGATAAGTGGTTAAATAGAATGGCTAATATTCATAAAATCAAATAATTATGAGTTTTACATTACCTGTTATGAATATACGTCCAAGATGAGTATAGGTTATTTGGCTATCGTAGATAGGCAGGCTAAAAATAGCAATTCACGATGTAAGTTGGCTACCCAATTTTTGGCTATTTAAATTGACCGCTTAACGGTGTTTACTGCTCCACTGCTCCCGAAACCCCGAGTCAGCTCCTAGGGGCTGTTGACGTTTTGAGAGGAATTATTGAACAGCATGATGATTTGGTATAATCGTTTTCGCCAAAAAATAACCAGACCTCACCATCATGCTGCGAACTACGTTAACAGATACACAATGGAATAAGCTATCTGCATTCATGCACCATACTGGATTTATTTACCACAAAACAAAACATCGTCAGGCGCTTGAAGGCATTCTTTATCGTATGAGAACAGGCATTCCGTGGCGCGACCTGCCTTCCGAATTCGGAAAATGGTTAAGCTAAGATTTTTTGCGGAAAGAACAACATATGAGAGAGTATGTCGATGATTACGCTATTAAGCATAAAGAAGAAATTAGCCAGAATACGCGTCTTGCCGTGTTATCAATAAGGGCTTTAGGTGAAAAATCCCAGTGTAAAGCATTTTTCAGATCGTCGGAATACTCCTACATTCGATGGAAGTTAACAGCGTTTTGAAAGGAACCCATCAGGGTTCCTTTCTTGATGAGACAAAATCATGCCTTTACATGATCAATCCGGCTGTAACGTTGACCATCCGGGCTGACAGAACGGATCAACACATTTCCTTTTACCTTCGGACGTTTATGATTGTCATAAATTTTCCAGCTATTACCGCCATCAGTTGAGTACTGAATAACCAATCCTGGCAAAGCAATATTGGCTTTCAGAACACCGCGTTTTACTTTGGCTCCAGGTACTGGTAAACGGTAAGCAATTCCTGCCCTATCCAGTTTAACAAGCTCACGCTGCCCTATCAGGTTAGCAAACCGTACCCAGTCACGATTCAGTGCATCTATATCAACTTTATGCGTTTCTCCTCGCTTATATTCCTGGCCTGGAACATAATCCTGTTCCCAACCAGCCCGGTGCCATGCCCGTTCTGCCAGCGGTAATAAACGAGGATAAAGCATATATTCCATCTGCTCATCAGTACGGACCGTTTCACTCCATGCTTGCCCCGACAGCCCATAAGCGCCCGGCCACGGTTTGTCACTTTTCGCACGGAATGCATTACCATCACGGTCAACGGATGTTTCAGCATTTTGCGGCATATTATTTGGCGCAAAACCAAAGATCTTGGCTTCATCATTAAAACGGGTTGCCCAATAATATCCACGTTCCTGCGGATGAACTTCATATGGCATATCCAGATAAACATAATCCGGGTTGGATATAACCACTTCATAGCCCTTGTTCGCCCAATCATTGACTGAATCAAAGCCACCCCAGTAGAGAGCATCCCAGAAGTTCACACCCACGCGTTTGGTCGCAAAATCTTTAGCGCTGTCAGCATGTTTAAGACCATCCTGCCACGCCTGCATCTTCTCGATACCATTAGTATTCACAATTTTGCTCACTTCAATGGCGAAGTAGCTGGCAAGATGCTCAATATCTTTCACCACGCCCTGCTCCACCAACTTCTGGCAAACCTGAGATTTAGCCCACGGCTTATCTTCTATACTCTTATCAATGATGCCTTTACCCGGTACTATAGGGCCATTCTTATCCTGGAACCCTTCTCCCAAACGAATATTCTTCGCTTCATCACCACCGAAATGCCAGGTCTCCAATGGCAAGCCAGCTTCTTTATGCATAGCGGCAATTTCACCAATAACTTTCTCAACAAATCGTTTTGAAGAATCCATACATGGATTCAAATAACTGCGACGGTCATAGAGCTGCACAGAGGTTGCCCTGGTGGTATCCGTTGGGTCCAGCAAGCGGTATTCATTCGCGCCTTTCACATTACCCTGATCCATCAACTTCTTATAACGGGCTTCCATAGAAACCACTGCGGCACGAGCATGAGCCGGCATATCAATTTCAGGAATAACGTCAATATAGCGGGCTTTGGCATATTTCAGAATGTCGATGTAGTCCTGACGACTGAAGAATCCACTCCCCATATTGTTGTTATCAGGGCCAGACCCCAGTTGTGGTAACAAGCATTTGGTTTCACTCAAATCATGACAACGCTGGCTACCCACTTCCGTTAGCTCAGGTAATCCGGGAATTTCCAAACGCCAGCCTTCATCATCGCTCAGGTGGAAATGGAATTTATTCAGTTTGTAACTTGCCATTTGGTCAAGCAAACGCAGGACCGCCTGTTTACTGTGGAAATTACGCCCGACATCCAAGATAGCGCCACGATACTCAAAACGTGGGGCATCTTTTACCGTCAGAGTAGCAATCTTTCCACTGCCATCGACAGGAATCAATGACAGCAGAGATTGAAGACCGTAAAACACACCAGCTTGATCAAAAGCAACAATTTGAGCGCCATTCTGGGTAACATTCAGGCGGTAAGCCCCTTTAACCTTCCACTCTCCGGTAAAATCTGAAGAGACAATCTGAGTCGCAACCAAATAGCCACTATTCTCTAATTTAATGCCTTGATCGGTAAAACGTTTTCTCGCAAGAATAACCGCCTCGTCATTCAAACCGCCAAATTCCAGTCTGACCCCCCCAGATAAATCAGCATCCTCTGAATAAATCTGAATTTCTTTTGGCGTCGGGATTATTTGCCCACGTAATTTTTCTGACTCGACTTTTTTAACCTGCAAATTCTTCACATAACGATTTTCAGGCGTCATCAGAATGTTGTTATCCGCTGTTGTGCGTTTCCATTGATCACCGGTGAAAGCAGATAAAAATTGGCTCAGATCTTCTGTATCCGTATTCACAAGGACTTTAGGTTTCGCATCGCCTGACGTTACATACCAGCGCGGCAAAAAGTCAGTGCTGTAAATCTGCCAGTACTCTCCGGTAATAGGCAGTTTTACCTGCTGATTCGCTTTAATACCGGTGAATTTCTCAGTTGGTTCCAGTTTATGTAAATCACCCGTGATACGCGTAATTTTAAACTGCTCATTATCGACACTCAGGACCTGGCGGATACTGTGGAAATAAATCGCCCAATCAGATGAGTTAATGGCCTGGTTACCATTGGTTAAAGTAATATCGACCCGATTACAAGTGGCCCAATCCGCCCCCAATACCGCACAATTAACACCATGATCTCCAGCCTGATTATCAACAACCTTATAATTAACTTTCAATTGACTCAGTGAATCAACCAATTGCTGCGCTGTATTATTGGCATAGACAGACCCCATCAGGCCAACAGTCGCTGTTAGCGCCGCCAGTGTGCACAATTTAAATTTCTTCATTGTCGCCTCTTTCAAACACAAATGTTATGTAAGGTAAGCCACTGCCCAGAAATATAAAAACAGCGGCAACAAGCCATTAGAAGACAATAAATGGCATGATGATGTTGAATTTAATCTCTTTCTCATCCCGGAAAAATTCCAGGCAAATCCTTGAAAACACACACTCTGGTCATAGATTGGATTAGTGCTGATTTTTGTACTATGTGTAACCATAAAATTAATTACTTTTTAATTAAAATAAATCACGACCAAAAATGTAAATCTATCCGTAAAATAAAAATTTCAATTGAAAAAGAAAATTAAAATCATCTGATCAACATATACACAGATTATTTTTCACATCACGAATTATCAATGGTAAAAAAGGGATTTTTTACAAAACATGACAAAGAACACATTACAAGAAAAATACATTAATAGTTATACATCATATTGATATTAAAAAGAACAATACGACCATAAAAACTTAACAATATAAAATACACATTAAAAAATAGATTGATTAATATAAATGTTTTTCAACTAAAATAGATGCAAAATTATTTATCAATGATAATATTTTAGAAACTATCCTGGTAGTCATAATTATTGCTAGTCGTTCTTTGAATAAAACGGTGAACACGGACAACGCGAAAAACCTGGGCATACACGTAGTGCGTAAATAGCTTGTATAGGAAAAACATGATAAAATATAATAAATTAAACAAAAATCCCTATCATAATAGTTCATAAACAAATTACCGGGGTATTGCCAATAGGCTTTTTACCCCGGTTAGATAATTATCTGTTTTTAAATACAATCGACAAAACCCACATCATATGTATCTAAACATTAATCATACCGCCATCAACAATAATGTCAGTTCCCAACAAAAATCTCGATTCATCTGAAGCAAAGAAAACAGCCGTATCGGCAACGTCAGCTGGGGTTCCCAGACGTCCAACTGGGATCTTCAAAGTTCTTCACGAACTGCCAGCCCCAGGTTTTGCAACATGGGTGCATTCTCACATGCAATATAGAATGCTTCATCAGTGGTACTGCTATTTGTATGTTGATGCCATGCCCATACAGGCACATATATTGCGTCACCTGCTTTCCATAAAACATGTTGTTCACCAATGAGTGAATACCCCTCACCATTGACGATATATATTATGGTTTCATAACTGTGCCTGTGTTTACGCGTGGATTGTCCAGGCTGTAATCCCCCCAGAGTCATACTGAGAACTTTACTGGGTAAATTAACCATAGCGACCTTATGGCGCCTTTCATTTGAGAAACTTACATCTTGACTGACTTCAGAATTCAATACATTTTCATGAATTAATTGAGTCGGCTTATCTTCAATTAACTCTCCTGGAACTCTACTGAAATCGCCAGATGAAAAGAAAGTCTTTTTCATTATCATCACCTCTAATATCACACCTTATTTTACGGTTTGTATTTTCTAACTATTTTAAAATAACGTTCAAGATATTTTATCTTAAAAGTATTTTAATCATCGCTTCTGCCGAAAGTTTTTCATGTTCTTTATTATCCCGACAATACCATGTATTCATGCGGATTTATCCTGGTATTACTTTGATATAGCTCATTTAGCATCGCCATGCGAAAACGCACCATCTCTTCACCAACGGCAATAACATCTGCCCTTCGGTGAGGGTTTTCTTCAATCATTCGATCAATAATTTTCCTCATCACTATTGCATGATCTTCGTCCTCCTCAACATGAATTTTGAAGAAATATAATGCGTCGTCAGAAGCTTTTATTGATCGCAATGCATCTAAAATGGGACCATAAACCAGAGGTACAATTGCCTCAGCACCTAAACACAAAGCCGCCAGCCCTCTTAGAGAATCATCACTCCGGCAGTGGCGAAACATAGCGTTAATCAATTGCTGAGTACTTTTAAGTATCGCGTCACTTTTAGGAACAGCATCGATAGCTGCCATCGCCTTTTTATATAACTCTGCATGAGAGATCTTTGCAGCATCAGTTCCTGTTAGCTCTTCCAGCAAATTATGAGAAAGCGATACAAAATCTTTTTGATCTGCTAAACCTCCCATTAATGAACACAAATATCGAGTAAAATATTGTGAATAGTAATGGTGCTGAATCATGAACTTTCTCAGTAAACTCTGGTTGGCCTGCCCAGAACGACAAGCCACCAGAAATATATTCGAATTAAGTTCTTCCAGTAACCCTTTAGAAAAAATGTCTTCCCACAACGGTGATAAGAAATAACCAGTTTCTTTTTTAGGTTCGTTTTGAGTGTTGATAGCGAGTTCCATGATAAACCCTTTTAGTAACATTCAACTGATGAGATCTATGATATACAGGCTCTTATCAAGCCAAAGATATTAGCTCTGCGTTTATGCACTCATATAAATTTTTCAACAGAGATTGCGGATTTAGATTTTGAAAAACATTTCTGCCAATACATAATCCGCTAGCCCCAGCTGAAATAGCAATATCCTCTTCTTTAAATTTTCTCAAAGTGATAATATCATTAGAGTAGATATATTTATTTTGATTTGTATCTAAAAATTTGAATAAAGCTAAATATTCACTTTCTCGAAATTTAATAAGCTCTTCAGATGTCTTAACCCTCAGAATTATCTGCATTATTTTAGGTATTGCATCAATGAAAGCTGAGATATTATTTAGATATAAAATTATACCACTATAAAAAGAATTTATTACCGTGATGAAAATAATGTCATCTGGCCTTTGATCTGACAGTTTGTCTATATCAAACCAAATCACCGGACCATTTAAAGTTTCACGTTTAGAACTTTTATTTTTACTTGAATTGTTTAATCTTACAGATGTTCTCTTGGTAACTATTTCGGCTGTTTCAAAATTATCGGGTGGGATAGTGACTGCTTCCTTTTGCACGCTAATTATATTTTTACTCATATTCACAATCCCCTAAAAAATAAAGAATAGTTTTTCAATTGGTAATTTTTCTTAATTAATATCAATTTATTATTATCATATCCTATTTTTTCGTATCTATAAGACATCCAGACTGTAATTTTTTATTTCATAACCCCAAGAATCAGTATAGTGATATTTCACAAAACACATTGTTTATTATTTTTCTAAAATGAATAAATGTGTGAAAAAACCATACCATCGCACAAGCACAATAGATAACTTCAATTACTATCATAATTATGAAATAAAAATCCACAAATCAAAAGATAATCGATATTCAATAGTTATGTAATTAATGTCAATCCTTCAAGTTTCATTGCCAATCCATTTTTCTGCTACCGAAGGACGGTTATCTATATTATTAATATGATTAGTAAATAAAAAAGCCATTACTTTGAATCTATTATTTTTATTTGCTTTCGCGGTGGGATTTTACTTTCCTCAACAAAATAAATACTAAGATTGTGGTAATGGCTGCCGCTACTGCAAACACAATAAATTGATATCGAAATGCCTCTTCATATACTTTATAAGGCAATGATTTATCTAATAAAGGATGAATCGCAACCGTGTTATTTAAATTACTCGATCTATCTCCTTTCATCCGTCAGTAAAAGCATATCCCGATTCGAAGAGAAATTAGGTGTACGTCTTTATCCGCTTTTGCGACTTGTTATCCACAGATAGAACTGGAACTAGACTTTAGTGATCGATTAGTTGATCTCATTAATAAAGGTTTCAATACCGTGAATAGCAATATTTAGCAAAAAAACTGCACCTCAACTTGTTGGCCTCATGTCCAACTCGTTGGGTACAGTTCATTTTCTCAATTAATCCTGAGAAATTTTTGTCCAGGTATCACGCAGACCAACAGTACGGTTAAATACCAGGCTTTCTGCACTGGAATAACAACTATCAGCACAGAAATAACCTTCACGCTCAAACTGATACGTTTTTTCTGACTTGGCATTCGCTAAACTTGGCTCAACAAAGCCCTGACGGACCACCAGTGATTCTGGGTTAATTGTCGCCAGAAAATCATCCTCTGCACCAGGATTTGGTACACTGAATAGACGATCATACAGACGGAATTCAGCAGGAACAGCATGGGACGCACTGATCCAATGAATAACACCTTTCACTTTACGGCCATCTGCTGGATCTTTATTCAGCGTCTGCTCATCATAGCTGCAATAGATTGTCGTGATATTGCCGTCAGCATCTTTTTCAACACGCTCTGCTTTGATGATATAAGCATTACGCAGACGAACTTCTTTACCCAAAACTAAGCGTTTATATTGACGGTTAGCTTCTTCACGGAAATCTGCCCGGTCAATATAGATCTCACGGCTGAATGGCACTTCACGGCTGCCCATCTCCGGTTTATTTGGATGATTAGGCATGTTCAGTATCTGCTCCCCTTCCGGCCTGTTTTCAATCACCAGCCTGACCGGATCGAGAACAGCCATTGCACGAGGGGCATTTTCGTTCAGATCATCACGGATACAGGACTCCAATGCAGCCATTTCCACATTATTGTCTTGCTTAGTTACACCAATACGACGGCAGAATTCACGAATGGAAGCGGCAGTATAACCACGACGACGCAAACCTGAGATAGTCGGCATCCGTGGATCATCCCAACCTTCAACAATCTTGTCGGTCACCAATAGGTTCAGCTTACGCTTGGACATCACCGTGTATTCAAGATTCAGACGCGAGAATTCATACTGACGCGGATGACAATCAATGGTGATGTTATCCAGCACCCAGTCGTACAAACGACGATTATCCTGGAATTCCAATGTACACAGCGAATGTGTAATACCTTCCAGCGCATCAGAAATACAGTGAGTAAAATCGTACATCGGATAGATGCACCATTTGTTACCAGACTGATGATGTTCTGCAAATTTAATACGGTACAAAACCGGATCGCGCATCACAATAAAAGGTGATGCCATATCAATTTTGGCTCGCAGGCAAGCTTTACCTTCACCAAACTCACCGGCACGCATTTTTTCAAACAGGGCCAGGTTTTCACCAATACTACGGTCACGATACGGGCTGTTTTTACCTGGCTCTTTCAATGTGCCGCGATATTCACGGATCTCTTCCGGGCTCAATTCATCAACATAAGCCAGACCTTTATTGATCAATTCAATCGCATACTGATACAGCGTATCAAAATAATTGGAAGAGTAGCGAATATCACCACTCCACCCAAAACCTAACCACTGAACGTCATTTTTAATAGAATCAACGTACTCAACATCTTCCTTAACCGGATTGGTATCGTCAAAACGCAGATTGCACAGGCCCTGATAGTCCTCTGCAATCCCAAAGTTCAGGCAGATAGATTTTGCATGACCAATATGCAGATAACCATTGGGTTCAGGCGGGAAGCGAGTATGTACGGATGTATGTTTACCAATTGCCAAATCTTCATCAATTATTTGACGAATAAAGTTTGTCGGGCGGGCATCTGCCTCACTCATTGTTTTATACCTCAATAATGCCAAAAGCGCGTCACATAACCGCCTATAATCCAACAAGCAGTGCTGAGAAACAACCGTTTGTTACTGCCAAATGGCGATTCAGGGCAAAGTTGAAGCGAAAAACGAGAAAAGCAGTACTCTTCCCGTTTTTCATTTATTGAAAAATTTTTATCAACTTTTACGGACTTGTCTGTTGTTTATCTCAGCACATCAAATAATTTTGTCTGTCCTGCTTTTACCTGACCTTTTGCCAAAATATTAACACCAATATAATCATCAATATTGCTGACGATAACTGGGCTAATCATAGATTTGGCATTAGCATTCAGGTAATCAAGATCCAAATTCAATACAGGCTCCCCAACTTTCACCATTGCTCCTTCATTCACCAACCGTTTAAAACCTTTACCGTTAAGGGAAACCGTATCAATACCCAAATGTACAATCAGTTCCAAACCTTCATCAGTTTCAATACAGAAAGCGTGATTGGTGTCGAAAATTTTCACGATCGTACCAGACACAGGTGCAAGCACAGTATTTGATGTTGGTTTGATAGCAATACCATCACCAACAACTTTACTGGAGAAGGCTTCATCAGGCACGTCTGCCAAATCGATTAACTCACCACTGACCGGAGCAATCAGAGTCAGCAAGATTTTACGTTCGCCTTCAGGCTTCGCTTTCTGTGCTGTCTGATGTTGATAGTTTGCAGTCGCAGCAGCAACTGGACCTTTTGCCAAAACATCACGCATAGCACTGGCAATCAGTTCTGCACGAGTACCAACAATAACCTGCACACTCTGTTTATTCAGGCGGATAATACCGGAGGCACCCAGGCGTTTAACCAGATTGTCATTGACCTGATCGACATTTTTTACCGACAGACGCAGACGAGTAATACAAGCATCAATAGCAGTCAGGTTATCTGAACCACCCACTGCGGCAAGATATTGATAAGCTTCATTGTGGATGTTATTCGCTGTTGCTTTACCATTTTTGTCCACATCAACATCATAGCCATCAATTTCACCATCAGCAGCCAATTCACGCCCTGGAGTCATCAGGTTGAATTTTTTGATAGTAAAACTAAATACGAAATAATACAGGCAAAAGAATACCAGACCTTGCGGGATCAACATGTACCAATGTGTCGCCAATGGGTTACGGGAAGAGAGTACCATATCCACCAAACCGGCACTGAAACCAAAACCCGCAATCCACTGCATTGTCGCTGCGATAAACACTGAAATACCGGTCAAGATCGCGTGCAGCACATAAAGCACTGGCGCAACAAACATGAAGGCGAACTCCAGAGGCTCAGTAATACCCGTGAAAAATGCAGCGAATGAACCCGCAATCATAATACCAGCCATTTTGGCCTTATTTTCGGGACGCGCGCAGCGATACATCGCTAATGCCGCACCCGGTAGACCAAACATCATAATAGGGAAAAAACCCGCCTGATAACGGCCGGTAATACCAACTATTGCGCTACCATCGACTATGGATTTCTGACCACCGAGGAAATTAGGAATATCGTTGATACCCGCCACATCAAACCAGAATACAGAGTTCAGGGCATGATGCAGGCCAACAGGAATCAGCAAGCGGTTAAAGAAGGCATAGATACCGGCGCCTGTCGCACCAAGATCTTTAATACTTTCACCGAAAGTAACCAATGCATTATAAATCACCGGCCACACATACATCAGGATGAAAGCAACCAGAATCATCAGGAAAGAGATCAAGATGGGCACCAAACGACGACCGCTGAAGAATGACAATGCTTTCGGCAGTTCAACACCACTAAAGCGGTTATACAGTTCAGCAGACACAACACCCACCAAAATACCAACAAATTGGTTATCAATTTTACTAAAGGCTTTTGGTATATCGCCAACCGAAATACCCTGGATCATAGATACCGCTGCCGGAGAACAAAGTGTCGTTACGACTAAAAAACCGACAAAACCTGTCAGTGCTGCCGCACCATCCTTATCTTTAGACATGCCATAAGCCACACCAATAGCAAATAACATTGGCATGTTCTTAATAATGGCTTCACCCGATTTAATCAGCAAAGCTGCCAGTGCATTATCTGCTCCCCAGCCTACCGGATCGATCCAGTAACCTATCCCCATTAGTATTGCAGCAGCAGGCAATGTGGCTACCGGTACCATTAATGCTCGCCCCACTCTTTGCAAATAATTCAGAATATTCACCTTGCTCCCCCTTATATCCTCAATTACCAGAGTCTCTTACTGCTTATAACTGCATTATTATCAAAGTAAGCAATAAGGACATCTATTCTACAATTTCAGTGTAGAAAATTTATTTTTCGTCGCAAATTAATTCCTCATTATATGTGATGAATATCACCATAAACACCAAGTGTTTGGTCAAAATGCTAGCTAACACACAAATCTTATTTTATCATATAAAATATCATAACGCGCAGAGTGTCTCTGACAATGAAAATGATTTAGTATTCAGGTTATAGAAGATTAATTAAGAGAATAATGTATAACTCTATTTTAACTATAATAATTTATTGTTTTAAGAGGTAATTATGAGACTGATCCCCCTAACGAATGCAAGTGATGTCGGTAAATGGTCTGCACACTATATCGTTAGCAAAATCAATGCATTTAATCCAACCGCAGAGCGTCCTTTCGTTTTGGGACTACCAACAGGCAGCACGCCACTGGCAACTTACAAGGAATTGATTACTCAGCATAAAGCAGGAAAAATCAGTTTTGAACATGTCGTTACATTCAATATGGATGAATATGTCGGTATCCCCGAAAATCATCCACAAAGTTACCATAGTTTTATGCACCATAACTTCTTTGATCACATTGATATCCAAAAGGAAAATATCAATCTGCTCAATGGTAATGCTGCTGATATTGATGCAGAATGCCAACGTTATGAAGACAAAATTAAGTCTTATGGTCAGATTCATCTGTTTATGGGGGGCGTGGGTAATGACGGCCATATTGCGTTCAATGAACCAGCATCATCCCTGACTTCCCGTACCCGCATCAAGACGCTGACTGTAGAAACCCGTACTGCCAACTCCCGCTTCTTTGATAATGATATTAATCAGGTGCCTAAATACGCCTTAACCGTAGGTGTAGGTACCTTGATGGATGCAAAAGAAATTATGATCCTGGCTACCGGTTTGAATAAAGCCTTGGCAATCCAGGCTGCTATTGAGGGCAATATCAATCATATGTGGACAGTAAGCTGTCTGCAAATGCACCCTAAATCCATCATTGTCTGTGACGAACCAGCAACAATGGAATTGAAAGTAAAAACAGTTAAGTATTTCCATCAATTGGAAGCAGACATTATCAGCATATTTGCCAGCAAAAAATAAGAATCCACACAGCCTGAGGCTTATCTCAGACTGATTATTGTCATTATCCTCAATCATCATCTCCAGATCCCATAGGAGGCTAAGATGTATGCTTTAACCAACTGCATTATTTATACCGGTCATGACAGACTGGATAATCATGCTGTTATCATTGCTGACGGCTTAATTAAACGGGTTTGCCTAACACAAGAGTTACCCGAACAGATTGAAAAACATGATCTGAATGGTGCCATTCTTTCCCCCGGCTTTATCGACCTGCAAGTTAACGGTTGTGGTGGTGTTCAATTTAATGAGCGGCTGGAAGATATTTCAGAAAAAACGCTGGATATCATGCAAAAAGCCAATGAACGCTCAGGCTGCACCAGCTACTTGCCGACTCTGATTACCAGTACAGATGAATTGATGATAGCCTCTGTTGAGGTGATGCGTACTTATCTGAAGCATAATAAGTATCAGGCCTTAGGCCTGCATTTGGAAGGGCCTTACCTCAATCCGGTAAAAAAAGGCACTCACAATCCAGACATTATCCGTAAACCTACACCTGAAATGATAAATTTCCTGTGCGATAATGCTGATGTCATTACCAAACTGACCCTCGCACCAGAAATGGTGGAACAGAAATACATTCACCAGTTGATTGAATCAGGGATTGTAGTTTCTGCCGGTCACTCCAATGCCAGTTATGAAGAAGCCCGACAGGGATTTCGGAATGGCATAACCCTCTCAACCCATCTCTATAATGCGATGCCATATATTTCTGGTCGCCAGCCTGGTCTGATGGGCGCTATTTTTGATACGCCAGAAGTTTACGCGGGCATTATTCCCGATGGTTTGCATGTTTCATGGCCAAATATTCGCAATGCTAAACGGCTGAAAAAAGATAAGTTGATTCTGGTAACGGATGCCATACTTCCCGCCGGGATGGATACTTCTATCAATAAAATGGAGAATTTCACCTTTGCCGGTAAAACCATATACTATCGAGATGGATTGTGTGTCGATGAAAACGGCACTTTAAGCGGTTCTTCTATCACTATGATAGACGCCGTTAAAAATAGCGTTGAACACGTTGGTATTGCTCTGGATGAAACACTGAGGATGGCGGCACTCTACCCAGCCCGTGCGATTGGTGTTGATCAATATCTCGGCACTATTGAAGCCGGTAAAATTGCTAACCTCACCATTCTCAGTCACGACTTTAAAATCTGCAAGACCATTGTTAACGGAAAAGAAACTGACCTTTGAGGGACGAAATAACCGATGAGTTACAGCAGCACACAAAAGCAAATTGGTAATATTGACCTTGTAAAGCAACTTAACGGCGCTGTGGTATACCGGTTAATTGATCAACAAGGGCCAATATCCCGGATTCAAATTGCAGAGCAAAGTCAACTTGCACCCGCCAGCGTGACTAAAATTACTCGTCAGTTACTTGAACGCGGCTTGATTAAAGAGGTCGATCAACAAGCCTCTACCGGAGGCCGCCGCGCAATTTCAATCGTTACAGAAAATCGTAATTTCCATACTATCGGTGTCCGCCTTGGCCGCCATGATGCCACTCTCGCGCTTTATGACATGAGTGGCAAGGCATTGGTTGAAGAACATTATCCACTACTTGAAACCACCCAGCAAAAAGTCGAAAACTTGCTTATCCGCGCAATAGAAAACTTTATTCAACAGAATCAGCACAGGATCCGTGAATTAATCGCCATTTCAGTTATCCTGCCCGGCTTAGTTGATCCAAATAGCGGCATCGTCCGTTATATGCCTCACATTAAAGTGACTAACTGGACTCTGGTCGATAACCTGAAAAAACATTTCAACATGACCTGTTTCGTTGGTCATGATATCCGCAGTTTAGCACTGGCCGAACGCTATTTTGGCGCCACCCGTGATTGTGAAGACTCGATATTGGTACGTATCCATCGGGGTGCCGGTGCCGGGGTGATTATAAACAGCCAGATATTCCTCAATAATAGAGGGAATTTAGGTGAAATTGGTCATATTCAAATTGATCCCCTCGGTGAACGTTGTCATTGCGGCAATTTTGGTTGTCTGGAAACTATCGCCTCTAACTCAGCAATTGAAGCGCGGGTTCAACATCAATTAAAGCAAGGTTTTCCAAGCCAGCTAACATTGAATAACTGCAATATCAGAGCTATCTGCCAGGCCGCTAATCAAAATGACCCATTAGCATCTGAAGTGATAAAAAATGTCGGCCATCATCTTGGTAAGGCCATTTCCATCGCCATTAATTTATTTAACCCACAGAAAGTTGTTCTGGCGGGGGAAATTACTGAAGCGCAAAACGTGCTCTTACCCGCTATTCAAAGTTGTATCAATACTCAGGTTTTAAAAGAATTTCGCGAAGATCTGCCAATCGTTGTGTCTGAATTAGTTCACTGTTCCGCTATTGGCGCCTTCGCTCTGACTAAACGTGCTATGCTTAATGGTGTACTGTTACAACGCTTACTCGAAGGGTAATATTCATTTTTTGTTGGTTTTGCCATCAAAATGCTTATAAGCCAAACAAACAAGCGACCTTAAGCAGATTTCAAGAAAAAAGCAGTTGACGCATTTAGCTGATATACGCATAATGCGCCCCGCAACGCCGATGAAGGTAATGCAAAAAAGATGGCTACGTAGCTCAGCTGGTTAGAGCACAGCACTCATAATGCTGGGGTCACAGGTTCGATTCCCGTCGTAGCCACCATCTTTGCGGGAGTGGCGAAATTGGTAGACGCACCAGATTTAGGTTCTGGCGCCGCAAGGTGTGCGAGTTCAAGTCTCGCCTCCCGCACCATTTCTTTCATCAAGTTGTTATCATGCAGATGGGGTATCGCCAAGCGGTAAGGCACCAGGTTTTGATCCTGGCATACCCAGGTTCGAATCCTGGTACCCCAGCCATCATTTTGATAATACAATGCGTTGTGCAGTGAATACTTTCAGTTGGGGTATCGCCAAGCGGTAAGGCACCAGGTTTTGATCCTGGCATACCCAGGTTCGAATCCTGGTACCCCAGCCATTAGATGAATGTTGTCCACTGATATTTTGCGATAAAGTCTCTTGCATCGTAAATAAAATGGCTACGTAGCTCAGCTGGTTAGAGCACAGCACTCATAATGCTGGGGTCACAGGTTCGATTCCCGTCGTAGCCACCATTTTTGGGGTATCGCCAAGCGGTAAGGCACTGGATTCTGATTCCAGCATTCCGAGGTTCGAATCCTCGTACCCCAGCCAGTTAAATCAATGTGTTGCAACAAGCAACATGTTGGCAAAGAATATCAAAAGAATATTCTTTGCAGTGAAGCGCCGCCTTTCGGGATGGCGTTTTTGCTTTTATGCCTATAGTTCCCCATCCGGCTCACCCAATTTTCTTTAATCGCTGTTTATTGCACATCCCACACTTGTCTCATCGCTCTTTCACCGGTCCGGTTGGCTCACGCCTTTCCTATTCCTAATTGCGCAAAGTTCCAACATTAACAGAAATCAACTTGGCAAAACCCGTTTGACTTAAGCCCGTCGCTTGGCGAATACTCTTTACTTTTATCGCCTCAACGTTAGTTTCACGAGAGGGCGCACGTTCACCGTTAATGATCTCATTCATCTGTGTCATGCTTTCAGTCAGCTTGGAAAACAGTTTACTATCCATCTTTACCACCCCTCATTTAACTCTCTCAGAATTTTCTTCTCTGATTCACTCAGGTCGTCCTTAATACCTTTTTTATAAATCAGCAGCAACCTGGTGATTGAATTTGATGAAGTAATTTCCGTTGTCGGTGCAATTACGTTTATTTTATCTGCTAATACCAATCTATACATTACAATCCCAACGCATATTTAAGCGCCGCTTTTTTCATTACTCCAGCTCGTTGAGCTGCCATCAATGCCAGATTACGTGCAACTTTCAGCCCCGGTAACTCATTACTGAACACGGTGTAAAACAGATCCATTCCAGCTTGCATCATCAGGTTATCCGGCATTCTGTGACGCTGATAACGCATAAGCACTTCCAGTGAATCCCATTTTTCTGTTAATTCTCTGGCCTTCACCAAAACATTAAGCAATGTATCCACATCCCGATAACCAAGATTTACTCCCTGCCCTGCCAATGGATTAATGGTATGAGCCGCATCGCCCAGCAATACTAATCCTTCACACACATAACTGTTAGCGTGATGGCGAGCCAAAGGAAATGAGCCGGCGGCAACAGGAGTCACTTTACCTAACCGCACAGGAAAGGCCTGAAAAATCTCCTGTTCAAGTTGAGCCATTGGCATTGCCTGTAACTGCCGTATACGTGCCGGTTTGTCATACCACACCAGCGAAGCCCATTGGTCAAATAGCGGAAGAAATGCTCTTGGGCCAGAAGGGAAAAACTGCTGCCAGGTAATATCTTGCTGTGGCTGCTCGGTTTTTACTGTAATCAACATACAAGCCTGTCTGTATTGCCAACCACGGCTACCAATCCCTGCCATTTGCCGAACCTGAGAGCGAGCACCATCAGCCCCGGCAATCAAACGGGTATTAATTTCAATTCCATTATCCAGAGTGACCAACCAACCCGCTTTCTGTCTCTGCATTGATTGCATTACCGCAGGGCACAGCAAAGTCAAATTAGGATATTTCTCAAACTGCCGCCACAGCGCCAGCTGCAAAATACGGTTTTCAACCATATAGCCCAGCTCAGGCAGACCCAGATTTTGTGCATCAAACACCAAATTGGAATCATTTTGCTCCCAAGTCTCCAATTTGCGATACAGCGCACTGCGCATCTGTAATACCGCATCCCATGCACCAAGTTGTTTGAGCAAATCTACAGAAGCACAACTGATTGCCGATACGCGCACATCAGGATAACTCTGTGCATCATAAGATTGTGGTGGCTGATGATCCAACAAAGCGACTGTCCAGCCTTCTTGCGCCAGTCCCAATGCTGTCGCAGCACCGATCATGCCAGCACCAACCACCACTACATCAAAAATCTGTTGCGAATTATTCATATCAGTCATGCTATTAACTCATTGATTGGCACAGTGTACCGGATTTTTAATCCTTCGGTAGAGAATATCCTGTTTAACAGTCTGGTCACTGCTCCCTCAAATGACTACAATATCCGGCAACTTTATGCCTAATACACAACTGCTTTTGCAGTGCAATAATCTCCTTAAGCACTGTAGAAAGCCCGGATGCACAAGAAAATGTCGACGATAAAAAAACTGTATATTAAAACTTGGGGCTGTCAGATGAATGAATATGATTCATCTAAAATGGCCGACCTGCTCGAAAGTACTCACGGTTATCAGTTAACCAATGTCGCCGAAGAAGCAGACATTTTACTATTGAATACCTGTTCAATCCGTGAAAAAGCACAAGAAAAAGTTTTCCATCAGTTAGGCCGCTGGAAAAATTTGAAAGACACCAATCCAGATATCATTATTGGCGTTGGTGGCTGCGTCGCTTCTCAGGAAGGGGATTTCATCCGTCAGCGCGCCCAGTGTGTAGATATTATTTTTGGGCCACAAACACTGCACCGTTTACCTGAAATGATCAACCAGGTGAAAGGCACCCGCAGCCCGGTTGTTGATATCAGCTTCCCGGAAATTGAGAAATTTGACCGTCTGCCTGAACCACGTGCTGACGGCCCATCTGCATTCGTTTCCATTATGGAGGGTTGCAACAAATACTGTACTTTCTGTGTTGTACCTTATACCCGCGGTGAAGAAGTCAGCCGCCCAAGTGATGATGTTTTGTTTGAAATCGCCCAGCTTGCCGCACAGGGTGTACGTGAAGTTAATCTTCTCGGTCAGAACGTGAATGCTTATCGTGGTGCAACTTATGATGGTGATATCTGCTCTTTCGCTGAATTAATCCGTCTGGTCGCCGCTATAGATGGCATTGATCGTATTCGTTTTACCACCAGCCATCCTATTGAATTCACAGACGATATTATCGCTGTTTATGAAGATACACCGGAGTTGGTTAGCTTCCTGCATTTGCCGGTACAAAGTGGTTCTGATCGCATTCTGACTCTGATGAAACGTGCGCACACTGCCCTTGAATATAAAAGTATTATCCGCAAACTGCGTAAAGCACGACCAGAGATCCTAATAAGCTCTGATTTTATCATCGGCTTCCCAGGTGAAACCCAGGACGACTTTGAGAGAACAATGAAACTGATCGCTGATGTCAATTTCGATATGAGCTACAGCTTCATCTATTCCGCCCGTCCCGGAACGCCAGCAGCGGATCTGCCTGATGACGTCAGCGAAGAAGAGAAAAAACAGCGTCTTTATTTACTGCAACAGCGCATCAATCAACAAGCTATGAGCTATAGCCGTGCTATGTTAGGTAGTGTGCAACGTATTCTGGTAGAAGGAACTTCCCGTAAAAACGTGATGGAACTTTCCGGCCGTACTGAAAACAATCGGGTCGTCAACTTTGAAGGCCAACCGGATATGATTGGCAAATTCGTTGATGTTGAAATTGTTGATGTCTACGCCAACTCACTACGCGGTAAAGTTATCCGTACCGAAGATCAGATGGATCTTCGCATACACGAATCACCTGAATCCGTCATAGCCCGTACCCGCAAAGAAGATGAAATCGGGGTCGGCACTTATCAGCCTTAAATATAGAGATAATCAGTGATTCAACAAACTCATTCACAAGTCGCAACCCAGGAAATTTTCCTCGAACCGGCCGACAATCAGCGCCTGATGAGCCTGTGTGGCCCGTTTGATGACAATTTGAAGCAGCTTGAGCGCCGGCTGGGCATTGAAATCAGCCGTCGTGACAACCGTTTTAAATTGATGGGCAAACCGTTAAGCGTTAGTGCCGCCACCAATATCCTACGCCATTTATATGCGCAAACGGCCCCTGTCCGTAGTGTTATCCCTGATATCAAACCAGAGCAAATTCACCTGGCGATTACAGAGAGCCGGGTTCTAGAGCAAGCTGCCGAAAACATACCTGAGTACGGTAAAGCCGTTAATATTCGAACCAAACGTGGCATGGTGAAACCACGCACACCTAATCAGGCACAGTATATTGCCAATATTCTTAGCCATGATATTACGTTCGGAGTTGGTCCTGCCGGCACAGGAAAAACTTATTTGGCTGTTGCCGCAGCAGTTGATGCACTGGAACGTCAGGAAATTCGCCGTATCCTTCTAACCCGCCCGGCAGTAGAAGCGGGCGAAAAACTGGGTTTCCTGCCTGGCGACCTGAGCCAGAAAGTTGATCCATATTTGCGCCCACTCTACGACGCCTTGTTTGAAATGCTGGGTTTTGAAAAAGTTGAGAAGCTGATCGAACGAAACGTTATTGAAGTTGCCCCATTAGCTTATATGCGTGGACGAACGCTGAATGACGCGTTTATTATTCTAGATGAGAGCCAGAACACAACCATCGAGCAGATGAAGATGTTCCTGACTCGTATCGGCTTCAACTCCAAAGCGGTTGTCACAGGCGACGTTACACAGATTGACCTACCTCGTGGACAGAAATCCGGCCTGCGCCACGCGATTGAAGTTCTGTCAGGGGTCAGCGAATTGAGTTTTAACTTTTTCCACAGTGATGATGTTGTCCGTCACCCGGTTGTTGCCAAAGTGGTCATCGCTTATGAAGAGTGGGAAGCCACGGAGCAAAAACGTAAGCAGACACTCAGTGAACAACGCAAACAGGAAGCACAATGAGTTCAGTAATACTTGATTTACAAATTGCCTGTGAGAACTCACAAAGCCTTCCTGAGGAAACCCTGTTCCAGCACTGGCTGAATGGGGTTTTACCTCAATTTCAATCTGAAAGTGAAGTCACAATCCGCATTGTTGATGAGGCAGAAAGCCACGACTTAAATTTGACTTATCGCGGTAAAGATAAGCCAACAAATGTGCTATCTTTTCCATTTGAAGCACCACCAGAGGTTGATTTACCCCTGCTTGGCGATCTAATTATCTGTCGCCAGGTAGTTGAAAAAGAAGCGGAGGAGCAACAAAAAACAGTAGAAGAACATTGGGCACATATGGTTGTGCACGGCTGCCTGCATCTGCTGGGCTATGACCATATCGAAGATGATGAAGCAGAAGAAATGGAGTCTTTGGAGACAGAAATTATGCAAAAGCTAGGTTATGCTGATCCCTATCTTGCAGAAAAAGAGTAACCACTCTCACCATTTTTATGCTAAAAAATACCAACAACAACTTATTTAATGGGAAATTTTCATTAAAACGCCATGAGCGACGACCATCCTTCAAGTAACGATAACCCTGGCCCTAAGAAAGGGTTTTTTACTCTTCTTCTTAACCAGCTCTTTCACGGTGAGCCAAAAAGCCGTGATGAACTGGTGGAACTGATCCGTGACTCTGAACAAAACGATCTGATTGATCCTGATACCCGCGATATGCTCGAAGGGGTCATGGATATTTCCGATCAACGTGTCCGCGATATCATGATCCCCCGTTCCCAAATCGTTACCTTAAAACGTAATCAAACCCTGGACGAATGTCTGGATGTGATTATCGATTCGGCTCATTCACGTTTCCCTGTGATCAGCGAAGACAAAGATCACATTGAAGGGATTTTAATGGCAAAAGACTTGTTGCCATTTATGCGCACCGATGCCCCACCATTCAGCATAGATAAAGTTCTACGTCAGGCTGTCGTTGTACCTGAAAGTAAGCGGGTTGACCGCATGCTGAAAGAGTTCCGTTCTCTGCGTTATCATATGGCAATCGTCATTGATGAATTTGGTGGTGTATCGGGTCTGGTCACTATCGAAGATATTCTTGAACTGATCGTCGGTGAAATTGAAGACGAATACGATGAAGAAGAAGATGTCGATATTCGAGCTCTGAGCCGTCATACCTATACGGTGCGAGCGCTAACTCAGATTGAAGACTTTAATGAAGCCTTTGGTACCCAATTCAGCGATGAGGAGGTAGATACTATTGGTGGTCTGGTTATGCAGGCATTCGGTCACTTACCCGCCAGAGGGGAGTCTGTTGATATCAACGGTTATCTCTTCAAAGTTGCAATGTCCGATAGCCGGAGAATCATTCAGGTTCATGTTACGATACCGGACGATGCGCCAATGCCTAACCTCGAAGAAGAATAGGATCGGGATGAACAAAGTCTCATTATTAAATTGCCAGCGGCTTCGCGCTTTGCTGGCACTATCTTTCGGAGCCAGTGGAACACTGGCTTTTTCACCTTTTGGCTTCTGGCCTGCTGCCATTATCTCCTTATTTGGGCTACAACTTCTGACTTTAAACAGAACAGTCCGGCAAGCAGCATTTATTGCTTTTTTCTGGGGGCTTGGCCTGTTTGGCACAGGTATAAACTGGGTGTATGTCAGCATTGCCAATTTTGGCGGCATGCCAACCGCTGTTAATATTCTGCTGGTCATATTACTTGCTGCCTATCTCTCACTCTATCCTGCTTTATTTGCTGGCTTACTCAACCGTTTTTTCGCAAAAACGAACGGGTTGAGACTCGCAGTAGCAGCACCTGCATTATGGCAACTCACCGAATTCCTGCGTGGTTGGGTTCTGACCGGTTTTCCCTGGCTACAATTCGGCTATAGCCAATTAGATGGCCCAATGGAAGCCATTGCACCTATCTTAGGTGTTGAAGCCATCACATTCCTGTTAATGGCTATCAGCGGGTTATTAGTTCTGGCTGTCACGCACCGAAAAATTGTCGCGGGTATTATCGCTATCACCATTTTGCTATTACCGTGGTCAATGCGCCATTATCAGTGGTACAACCTGTTGCCTGAAAAAGCCGTTGATGTGGCACTGGTTCAGGGAAATATCCCACAATCCCTGAAATGGGACCCAAAAATGCTCAGTGAAACCCTAGACATCTATATGGGTAATAGCCTGCCATATATCGGTAAAATACCGATAATCATCTGGCCGGAATCTGCAATTCCTTCACTGGAAAGTTACCAACGTAATTTTCTGGCAAAATTGGATATGCTATTACGCAATCAGCACACCAGCCTTATTACCGGCATTGTTGATGAAAGAGCAGTTGATAGTAGCTATAAGACCTACAACAGTTTGATTGTTCTGGGTGATAAAATACCTTATCAATATCCCGCGGCCATTCGCTACGATAAATATCATCTGGTACCATTCGGCGAGTTTGTTCCTCTGGAATCTCTGCTCCGGCCTCTGGCGCCGTTCTTCAATTTGCCAATGTCTTCATTCAGCCGTGGTAACTACACTCAACCACAACTTTCTGTTGCCGGATATAATCTGACCGCCGCCATTTGTTATGAAATTATACTTGGTGAGCAAGTTCGTGCTAATTTCAAACCGGATACTGAATTCTTGCTGACTGTTTCCAATGATGCCTGGTTTGGTCACTCAATCGGCCCCTGGCAGCATTTCCAGATGGCACGTATGCGTTCCCTCGAATTAGGACGCCCATTGTTGCGTGGTACAAATAATGGCATTACAGCCGTTATCAGCCCAGATGGGAAAGTGCAGGCAGTACTCCCACAATTTACCCGTAATGTTTTAGAAGCTAAGGTGACACCCGCAACCGGGATGACTCCGTATGCACGCTGGGGTAACTGGCCTGTGTGGGGAATCACGGTATTGTTTACCCTATTTGCACTGTTCTATAACCGTCGGCAATCTTGACCCAAATATCCATACAAACAAAAGGGAGCGAAATGGCTCCCTATATCATGCAGAAACAAATTAACTTTCAATCCATTTTTTCATTCAATCGATAGAAAAAACAAAGGAGTAACAAGTTATGCAAGCAAACCGTCCGCGGCCAGCGGAAATTTCACCAGAACTTTATAGCGCGGTAGCCAAGGTCGATGAATTAACTTACAAATCAACCCTCGGTAAAGAGCTTATCGAACTCGTCAAGGTAAGAGCTTCTCAAATCAATGGCTGTGCCTTTTGTCTTAATATGCATTCCAAAGCGGCCCGTAAAGCAGGAAGCAGCGAACAAAAACTCTACCTCCTGAGCGCCTGGAAAGAAACTACTATTTTCACATCACGGGAACGTGCCGCTTTAGGCTGGACAGATGTTTTATCCCGGATTGCCGAAATTGAGGCAAATGATGAACATTACACCCCATTATTGGCTGAATTTGATGAAAAAGAGATTGTTGATTTGACGTTATTAATCGGTCTTATCAATCTCTGGAATCGTCTGGCAATTGGTATGAAATATACTTTGCCCAATCCCACCATTGACCCCTCCTGACACAGTTTGGCATGGTTATTCTGTGATAACGACAAAATGACTGTTATTGATAATTAACCATGCCAATCCTCAATGACTAATATTACACAAATAACCTGCTTAAATGATTCATTGGTATTAATTTTAGCCCTCCTTACTACTTTGGCACGTTAATTGCTATTATCTCCATGAATGAAAAGGGAAATACCTGTTTCACTAATAAAAACGGGAAAGTGCACCAAAAAAGTGATAATCACACGCATTGATTGTGCAAAATAAGTAGGATTGTTCATTTATAGTGCGAGACAGCTCCCGAAATAGAAACAATTCATTTTCATTGCCTAACCCTTTTGTACTATTTTTTAACACTATATATACATATAACAGCAAATGATCCTTGATTAAAAACAAATCACAGAGAGACTTTTGCAAACACATGACATCGCAAACGATAATCACATCGAAGGAGTTGTATATGCGAATGCGTAACCTAGTATTAACCATAATGTTACTTGGCGCAGCAAGTGCTGCTCAAGCCGAAGAATTAACAGGGACACTGAAAAAGATTAAAGATGATGGCGTGATCATTGTGGGGCACCGTGAATCCTCTGTACCTTTTTCTTACTACGATAATCAACAAAAAGTCGTCGGCTACTCACAGGATTATTCCAATCTGATTGTTGAAGCCGTGAAGAAGAAACTGGACATGCCAAATCTTCAAGTAAAATTGATACCAGTGACTTCTCAAAACCGTATTCCACTGCTACAAAATGGGACTTATGATTTCGAATGTGGTTCCACTACCAATAACCTTGAGCGCCAGAAACAAGCTACCTTCTCTAATTCCATCTTTATTGTTGGTACTCGTTTGCTGACTAAAAAAGATTCCGGCGTAAAAGATTTCCCAGATTTAGTTGGTAAAAACGTTGTTGTCACCTCCGGTACGACTTCTGAAATATTGCTGAATAAACTCAATGATGAGAAAAACATGAAAATGCGTATCATCAGCGCAAAAGATCATGGTGACGCATTCCGTACTTTGGAATCCGGCCGCGCAGTAGCCTTTATGATGGATGATGCTCTATTAGCTGGTGAACGCGCGAAAGCGAAAAAGCCCGCTCAGTGGGAGATCGTGGGTAAAGCTCAATCTAAAGAAGCTTACGGTTGCATATTACGCAAAGACGATCTTGAGTTTAAAAAGCTGATCGATGAAACCATTATTCAGGCACAAGCCTCCGGCACAGCAGAGAAATCATTTGAGCGCTGGTTCAAACACCCGATTCCGCCCAAGAATCTGAACTTGAACTTCTCTTTGTCTGATGAAATGAAAACACTATTTGAATCGCCGAATGATAAGGCACTTAACTAAAAATATAATTAAAAAAATGACAATTTGATTGGCATCACAGGGTGCGAGGTGGCCGTTCCCTACCTCGCTTTTTTTTCTCGGCCAATCAAGTGTTTTCAAGGGATCAAGCCATACCCTTGCAGGGAGTATTATTATGTCAATTAATTGGAACTGGGACATCTTTTTGCAAGCTGCCCCTTTTGGTAATACCACTTATCTCGGCTGGTTGATAGCCGGATTTCAAGTGACAATTGCCTTGTCTATCTGCGCCTGGATTATCGCTTTCGTTGTCGGTTCATTCTTCGGCATCTTACGCACTGTTCCCAATAAAATATTATCTGGGATAGGTACCTGTTATGTTGAACTTTTTCGTAACGTACCATTGATTGTTCAATTTTTCACCTGGTATCTGGTTATGCCTGAGCTGTTGCCGGAAAAAATCAGTATATGGTTTAAAATTGAACTGGATCCTAACATCCAGTTTTTTATTTCGTCCACTATCTGTTTAGGTCTTTTCACCGCAGCACGTGTGTGTGAGCAGGTTCGGGCTGCTATACAATCATTACCACGCGGTCAGAAAGCGGCGGGGTTGGCAATGGGGTTAACCCTGCCACAAACCTATCGCTACGTCCTGCTGCCAAATGCTTACCGGGTCATCATTCCACCAATGACTTCAGAAATGATGAATCTGGTAAAAAATTCCGCTATCGCCTCCACTATTGGCCTCGTGGATATGGCGGCACAGGCAGGTAAATTACTCGACTACTCAGCACATGCTTATGAATCATTTACTGCTATCACACTGGCCTATATCGGAATCAATCTGGTGATTATGCTTGCCATGCACTTGCTTGAGAAGAAAGTGCGTTTACCGGGTAATATTGGAGGTCAATAAATGTACGAGTTTGACTGGAGTTCTATTGTTCCCAGTATCCCTTTTCTGCTGCAAGGCTTAGTCATTACAGCAAAAATCACCATTATTGCTATCGTTATCGGTATCCTTTGGGGAACCATACTAGCCGTTATGCGCCTCTCTTCTGTAAAAGCCCTGAGCTGGTTTGCAACTTTATATGTCAATCTGTTCCGTTCTGTACCATTGGTCATGGTACTGTTATGGTTCTATCTGATTGTGCCTAGCCTGTTGCAAGATGTTTTGGGGATTTCACCCAAAACAGATATTCGCTTAATTTCAGCAATGGTCGCGTTTGCATTTTTCGAAGCGGCTTACTATTCAGAAATTATTCGGGCAGGCATTCAGAGTATTTCCCGCGGGCAATCTTCAGCGGCATTGGCATTGGGTATGACGTCAATGCAAAGTATGAGACTAGTGATCTTGCCTCAGGCATTCCGTGCAATGACCCCGCTATTACTGACACAGGGGATTGTGCTGTTTCAAGACACCTCACTGGTGTATGTACTCAGCCTGGCGGACTTTTTCCGTACTGCGGCAAATATCGGTGAGCGTGATGGTACTCAGGTTGAAATGATCCTGTTTGCTGGTTTTATCTATTTTATTATTAGTTTTGCCGCATCTATGCTGGTTAACTATTTGAAGAAAAGGACTGTTTGATGATCTCCCTGAAAAATGTATCCAAATGGTATGGCCAATTTCAGGTTCTTGCTGACTGCTCAACTGAAGTTAAAAAAGGTGAAGTCGTTGTGGTCTGTGGCCCATCTGGCTCCGGCAAATCCACCCTGATAAAGACGGTCAATGGTCTGGAATCCATCCAACAGGGTGAAATTCTGGTTAATGACATTAAAGTCAATGACAAAAACACCAATCTGGCGCAATTACGTTCAAAAGTCGGTATGGTGTTCCAGCACTTTGAGCTGTTCCCGCACCTCTCCATCATTGAGAATCTTACTCTGGCTCAGGTTAAAGTGCTTAACCGTGATAAAAAAGCGGCAGAAGAAAAAGGGCTGAAACTGCTTGAACGTGTCGGGCTTACCAGTCAGGCCAACAAATTCCCATCACAACTTTCCGGTGGTCAGCAACAACGCGTGGCAATCGCCCGTGCACTTTGTATGGACCCTATTGCCATGCTGTTCGACGAACCCACTTCCGCACTCGACCCTGAAATGATCAATGAAGTGCTCGACGTCATGGTTAAGCTGGCGGACGAAGGTATGACCATGATGGTTGTTACCCACGAAATGGGTTTTGCCCGTAAGGTAGCCAATCGGGTTATCTTTATGGATGAAGGCAAAATTGTTGAAGACAGCAAGAAAGAAGATTTCTTTGCCAATCCAAAATCGGATCGCGCCAAAGAGTTTCTGGCTAAAATTCTTCATTAGTATTATCTCACTTCCGGTGGTGGCGCCTGTCGCCACCGGATTTTCCCTCAGAACCCCTGTTGCTTGCGTATCAAATCAGATATGCTATGCCGACCTCATATTTCACCAACTAAATGATTGCTACAAGCGTAGCTTTTTACTCACCATAGGATCATCGGTGTCATGCAAGAACAATACCGTCCAGAAGATATAGAGCCGCAAGTTCAGCTTCACTGGCAAGAGAAGCAAACTTTTAAAGTGACAGAAGACAACAGCAAAGAAAAATATTACTGCCTGTCCATGCTACCTTACCCTTCTGGCCGACTACACATGGGTCACGTACGTAACTACACTATTGGTGATGTTATCTCCCGTTACCAGCGTATGCTTGGCAAAAATGTCCTGCAACCTATTGGCTGGGATGCATTTGGCCTGCCCGCAGAAGGCGCGGCGGTAAAAAATAACACCGCACCGGCGCCATGGACCTATGCCAACATCGAATATATGAAAGGCCAGTTGAAAACACTGGGTTTTGGTTACGACTGGGATCGTGAAGTCACTACCTGTACGCCTGAATATTACCGTTGGGAACAGTGGTTTTTCACCAAACTGTATGAAAAGGGCCTAGTTTATAAAAAAACCTCCGCAGTTAACTGGTGCCCCCACGATCTGACCGTTCTGGCAAATGAGCAAGTGGTTGACGGCTGCTGCTGGCGTTGTGACACCAAAGTTGAACGTAAAGAGATTCCACAGTGGTTTATCAAAATCACTGATTACGCCGAAGAGTTGCTAAACGATTTGGATACGCTGGAAGAGTGGCCTGAGCAAGTCAAGACCATGCAACGCAACTGGATTGGTCGCTCTGAAGGTGTAGAAATTACTTTTAATGTGGCTGACAGTCAGGAGAAACTGACCGTCTATACCACCCGTCCTGATACATTCCTGGGTGCCACTTATGTCGCAGTTGCCGCAGGTCATCCTTTGGCAAAACAAGCAACAGAAAATAACCCTGAGCTGACCGCTTTCATTGATGAGTGCCGTAACACCAAAGTTGCTGAAGCAGATATGGCAACAATGGAGAAGAAAGGCATGGCAACCGGCATGTTTGCTATTCATCCATTAACCAAAGAGAAAGTGGCAATCTGGGTTGCAAACTTCGTTTTGATGGAATACAGCACTGGTGCTGTCATGGCAGTTCCTGGTCACGACCAACGCGACTGGGAATTTGCGACAAAATATAACCTGCCAATCAAAGCCGTTATTCTGGACAGTGAAGGCAACGAACCGAATGTTCATGAAGCGCCAGTGACAGACAAAAATGTCCTGTTCAACTCCGGAGAATTCAGCGGCCTGAATCACGAAGCTGGTTTCAACGCCATTGCTGATAAACTGGTCGAAATGGGCGTAGGTAAACGTAAAGTCAACTATCGTCTGCGTGATTGGGGAGTTTCCCGTCAACGTTATTGGGGTGCCCCTATTCCAATGGCAACGCTGGAAGATGGTACCGTTGTTCCGGTACCAGAAGATCAACTGCCGGTTATTCTGCCGGAAGATGTCACCATGAATGGTATCACCAGCCCGATTAAAGCTGATCCTGAGTGGGCGAAAACCACTATCAACGGTCAGCCAGCGCTGCGTGAAACAGATACCTTCGATACCTTTATGGAATCTTCCTGGTACTACGCTCGTTACACCTGTCCAGAATATGACAAAGGTATGCTTGATCCAGCTGCGGCTAACTACTGGCTGCCAGTTGATCAATATATCGGTGGTATCGAACACGCTATCATGCACCTGATGTATTTCCGTTTCTTCCACAAACTGATGCGTGACGCTGGTATGGTCAATTCTAATGAGCCAGCAAAACGTCTGCTGTGTCAGGGAATGGTTCTGGCCGATGCTTTCTATCATATCGGCGAAAATGGCGAAAAAGTTTGGGTTTCCCCAGCTGACGCTCTTATTGAACGTGATGATAAAGGTCGTATCATCAAGGCGACAGACAAAGAAGGCCATAAGCTGGTTTACACCGGTATGAGCAAAATGTCTAAATCCAAAAACAACGGTGTTGATCCACAATTGATGGTGGACAAATACGGCGCCGATACCGTCCGCCTGTTTATGATGTTCGCTGCTCCACCAGAATTGACTCTGGAATGGCAAGAGTCCAGTGTTGAAGGAGCAAACCGCTTCCTGAAACGTGTATGGCGCCTAGTTTATGAACATAGCAGTAAAGGAACAACTCAACCGCTGGAGATCACAAATCTGACCGTGGAACAGAAAGATCTGTTTCGTGATCTGCACAAAACCATCGCTAAAGTTACCGATGATGTCGGTCGCCGTCAGGCATTCAACACGGCCATCGCTGCCGTGATGGAATTGATGAATAAACTGACTCGCGCACCACAGGAAACGGAGCAGGATCGCGCTCTGATGCAGGAAACGCTGTTGGCGGTTGTCCGTATGTTGTCACCAATCACGCCTCATGCTTGTTTTACTATGTGGCAAGCTCTGGGCGGTGAAGGCGATATCGATACGGCTGACTGGCCGCAAGCTGATGAGCAGGCAATGGTTGATGACACCAAACTGGTAGTCATTCAAGTTAACGGTAAAGTACGTGGTCGTGTTACCGTACCGGCAGATTCTACTAAAGAATATGTTCATGATATGGCAGTAAAAGAACATGGAGTGGCGAGATACCTTGAAAACGTCACCATTCGTAAGGTCATTTATGTACCAGGCAAACTGCTGAATCTGGTCGTCAGCTGATAAAGGAGGCAATGTGCGGCATCGTATTTTAACGTTGTTGCTGGGGTTAGCGGTGCTGGTCACCGCTGGCTGCGGTTTTCATCTGCGCGGTACCACTCAGGTACCACCGGAGCTCAAAAAGCTGCAATTAACAGGCAGTGATCCATATGGACCTCTGACCCGTTCTGTTCGCCAACAACTTCGTCTGAATAACGTCACTATCCTTGAGAATGGTAGCGCCGAAATCCCTATTCTGAGGCTAATCCGTTCTTCTGAAAACAAAGACACCGTTTCCGTTTTCCAGGATGGTAAGGCTGCTGAACGCCAACTGACACTGTATGTCGATGCACAGGTTATTATGCCAAACGGTAGCATTTACCCGCTTCGATCCAGAGTTGACCGTTCTTTCTTCGACAACCCGTTAGAGGCACTGGCAAAAGATGCTGAAAACGAGATGATCAATCAAGAAATGCGCGAACAGGCTGCACGTCAGTTAGTTCGCCAGTTACTGACTGTTCACAGTGCAGAAAAACAGAAAGCCAGAGAAAAACAAGCGGAACAGCAAGCTGCGCCAGCACAATGATCAAACTCTATCCCGAACAACTGATTTCGCAGCTCAATGAAGGGCTGCGAAACCGTTATCTGATATGGGGCAATGAACCCCTGCTATTACAGGAAAGCCAGGATCATATTCGCAAGGCGGCTGAACAACGCTCTTTCACTGAACACTTCACTTATACTCTGGATAATCATACCGAATGGGGTGAAGTGTTCAGTGTTTGCCAGTCATTAAGCCTGTTTGCCAGTCGTCAAACACTCACTTTACTGTTGCCGGAAAATGGCCCTAACACAGTAATGGCTGAACAACTGGTAAAACTGGCGGAACTACTTCATCCGGATATGCTGCTGATATTGCGCGGTTTGAAATTAACCAAAGCTCAGGAAAACAGTAGCTGGTTTAAAACATTAGGGAAAAATGGTGTTTACATCAGTTGTCAAACGCCCGAATTGAACCGCCTGCCTCAATGGGTCGCGCAACGGGCCAAAGTCATGAAACTGACTCTGGAAGAGCAAGCCAATCAACTGCTGTGTTACTGCTATGAAGGAAATTTATTGGCGCTGACTCAGGCTCTTGAACGGCTCTCCCTGCTATATCCAGATGGTAAACTGACCTTACACCGTATTGAAAATGCGGTGAATGATGCGGCTCACTTTACACCTTATCACTGGGTAGACTCTCTATTATCAGGTAAGGCAAAACGAGCCTGGCATATTCTAAAACAGTTACAACAGGAAGATTGTGAGGCCGTTATTTTGTTACGTACCATACAGCGTGAATTGCTGCTGCTACTTACACTAAAGCGCCAAAGTACCACAATTCCCATAAAAACTCTGTTAGATCAATATCGGATATGGCAAAACCGCCGTCCGTTACTAACAAATGCACTGCAACGCTTAACTCAGCATGATTTACAGCTGGCAGTCCATTTACTTGTACAAATGGAACTCCGGGTGAAACAAGATTACGGTCAATCCGTTTGGCCAGATTTAGAAACAATTTCCATGTTGTTATGTGGGAAAACATTACCTGAGAGCTTTTTTAATGTCTCACGCCATTGATTCTCTTTGCCCGACACATCCCGTTATTCAGGCATTATTTGGTGGAACATTTGACCCAATTCATTATGGGCACCTGCATCCAGTTGAAGCTCTGGCACATCAAACTGGCCTAAAGCAAGTGATTCTACTGCCAAATCACGTCCCTCCCCACCGCCCACAACCAGAAGCCACCGCGCAACAACGGCTTGAAATGGTTCGGCTGGCAGTACAGGGCAATCCACTATTCACCATTGATACCCGTGAACTGGAGCGTACCACCCCATCGTACACAATTGATACGTTGGAATCATTCCGTCAAGAGTTTGGTGAAAATCAACCACTGGCATTTATAATCGGCCAGGACGCTTTGTTATCACTACATACCTGGCATCGCTGGCAAGAGTTGCTGAATATCTGCCATTTGCTGGTTTGTGCTCGTCCCAGTTATCAAACCCGGCTTTCTACAATCGAAATGCGGCAATGGCTTACACAACATCAAATCGACGATCCCGCTCTGCTTAGTAGCAAACCCAACGGTTATATCTATCTGGCAGATACACCATTGTTACGTATCTCAGCAACAGATATCCGGCAACGTCACCAGCAAGGGCTAAGTTGTGATGATTTGTTATCCCCTTCAGTACAAAAGTATATAGATTCACAGGGGTTATATCGCCAATAGCGAAATCTGCCCCGATTAGTCACTTAGTTGGCTTACCCTTGGGTGACCTGGCATGCTATTATCCCGCACTATTTGATCAATTTTGATAAAAAATAAGGATGAACCTTTTGCAAGGTAAAGAACTCCAACAGTTTGTTATTGATAAACTTGAAGACTCCAAAGCACAGGATATTATTTCTCTGGATGTTCACGGCAAATCCAGCATTACCGATTGCATGATTATCTGCACCGGAACCTCCAACCGCCATCTGATGTCTGTCGCAGATAATCTGGTTGATGACTGTCGTGCGAGTGGTTTGACTCCACTTGGTGTTGAAGGACAGGGCATATCTGACTGGATTGTCGTAGACCTCGGTGAAGTTATTGTACATGTGATGCAAGAAGAGAGTCGCCGCATGTATGAACTTGAAAAGCTTTGGAGCTGAGTTTGAAGCTGCAATTAGTCGCTGTAGGTACAAAAATGCCGGACTGGATACAGGCCGGCTTTATGGATTATTTGCGCCGTTTTCCAAAAGACATGTCATTTGATCTGGTAGAAATTCCGGCTGGAAAACGAGGCAAAAACGCGGATATTAAACGCATTCTGGAAAAAGAAGGCGAACAAATGCTGGCTGCTGTCGGCAAAAGCAACCGTATTATTACTCTGGATATTCCTGGTTCCCGTTGGGAAACACCTCAACTGGCGCAACAGCTTGAACATTGGAAACAGGATGGCAGAGATGTCAGTTTGCTGATCGGCGGACCAGAAGGTCTTGCGCCGGCATGTAAAGCCGCCGCAGAACAGAGCTGGTCACTGTCGCCACTGACCTTGCCCCATCCTTTGGTCCGGGTTTTAGTTGCAGAAAGCCTGTACCGGGCATGGAGTATTACCACCAATCATCCCTATCATCGGGAATAATTTGGTTACCAACGGATAAAGCGAATTCTGGCAATGGGATGAAAAATAAACGTACCCCTTTTCGTGATTACACGGCTGAATCAGCCCTGTTTGCCCGCCGCGCATTGGTGGCGTTTATTGTTATCCTGGTACTGACTGGTGTCTTGGTTGCCAATCTTTATCATTTACAAATCACCCGCCACGAAGACTACCAAACCCGCTCAAACGAAAACCGCATTAAACTGGTTCCAATCGCGCCAAGCCGGGGTATTATTTATGACCGTAAAGGCACACCATTGGCGCTTAACCGAACAATTTACCAGTTGGAAATTGTACCTGAAAAGGTAGAGCATCTTGAGCAAACGCTAAATGATTTACGGGATGTTATCGATCTGACTGACGAAGACATTGCCAACTTTGAAAAAGAACGTAAGCGCTCACGCCGCTTTACCTCTATCCCATTGAAAACGTCGCTTGATCATATTCAAGTGGCGCGTTTTGCTGTTAACCAGTACCGTTTCCCCGGCCTTGAAATAAAAGGCTATCAACGCCGTTTCTACCCTTATGGTTCAGCATTGACTCATATCATTGGCTATGTCGCTAAAATTAACGATAAAGATGTAGAACGGTTAGATAAGGAAGGTATTTTACCCAATTATGCAGCCACCCATGATATCGGCAAGCTGGGTATTGAACGTTATTATGAGTCTGTTTTACACGGCAGAACCGGTTATGAAGAAGTCGAAGTCAATAATCGCGGCCGTGTGATACGTCAATTACATGAACAACCGCCGCAAGCCGGACAGGATATTTACCTGACTATCGATCTTGAATTGCAGATCTATATTGAGAAACTTCTCACAACCAGCCGGGCCGCTGTCGTTGTCAGTGATCCACGGAATGGGGAAATTCTGGCCCTGGTATCTAATCCAAGTTATGACCCAAACCTGTTCGTAAACGGTATCTCCAATAAGAACTATCAGGAATTATTAAACAACCCTGACCGACCGCTTATTAATCGTGCGACTCAAGGGATCTATCCTCCTGCTTCAACGGTTAAACCTTTCATTACCGTTGCAGCACTCAGCACAAGCGTTATCAATAAAAATACAACCATTTTTGATCCAGGCTGGTGGCAATTGCCAGGTTCAGAAAAACGCTACCGTGACTGGAAACGCTGGGGGCATGGTAGTCTCAATGCATATAGAGCCATTGTGGAATCTTCGGATACTTTCTTCTATCAAGTTGCCTATGATATGGGCATTGATCGTCTGTCTGAATGGATGACCAAATTTGGTTATGGAGAATACACCGGAATCGACCTGGCTGAAGAACGTACAGGGATCATGCCAACCCGAGAGTGGAAGCAAAGAAAACATAAAAAACCCTGGTATCAGGGAGATACTATTCCTGTAGGTATCGGCCAGGGATATTGGACAGCAACCCCCATTCAAATGGTCAAGTCGCTGACAACCTTAATTAACGACGGTAATGTGAAAACGCCGCATCTGTTACTGGGTAAAAAGTTGAAAGGTGAGATGATCCCTTATCAGCAAACGGAAAATATTCAGATCGGTGATATCCATTCAGGGTACTGGGAACTGGCGAAAAGTGGCATGTATGGTGTTGCTAACCTGCCAAATGGCACCGGGCACAAGAGTTTTATCGGCACACCGTATAAAGCAGCCGTTAAATCAGGAACAGCACAGGTCTATAGTTATGAAACTTACAATGCCAGTAAAATTGCTGAACATTTGCGGGATCACAAACTGATGATTGCTTTCGCCCCTTATGAGAATCCAACAGTAGCCCTTTCCATTATTTTAGAAAATGGTGGTGCAGGTCCGGCAGTGGGAACCCTTGTTCGCCAAATCCTCGACCATGTACTGTTAGGGGATAACAATACAATATTACCGGATGCTGTCCCAACACCACCCGGAACAGAAAGTGACTGAATAACACCATGACAGAAAACCAGAAAAAGGTTCCTCTCTGGACCAGATTACATATCGACCCACCATTGCTGTTGTGCATTCTGGCACTACTGGTATACAGCGCTTTTGTTATGTGGAGCGCCAGCGGTCAAGATATGGGGATGATGGAGCGCAGAATCGGCCAAATTGGCGCCGGATTTGTTGTCATGATCATTATGGCGCAGATCCCACCAAGAGTTTATGAAAGCTGGGCGCCTTATCTATATATTGTTTGTGTCATTTTACTGATTTTTGTCGATGCTTTCGGGCAGATCAGTAAAGGGGCTCAACGCTGGCTTGATCTGGGGATCATCCGTTTCCAGCCTTCTGAAATTGCCAAAATCGCAGTACCACTGATGATTGCCCGTTTTATGAACCGCGATTTATGTCCGCCATCGCTGAAAAATACCACTCTCGCTTTAATGCTGATTTTTCTACCGACTTTATTGGTCGCCGCCCAACCAGACCTGGGTACTTCAATTCTGGTCGCGGCTTCGGGTCTGTTTGTCCTGTTCCTTGCAGGAATGAGCTGGCGGCTGATTGGTATTGCAGCTCTGCTATTGGCCTGCTTTATCCCTATTTTGTGGTTCTTTCTGATGCATGGATACCAGCGTGATCGCGTAATGATGTTACTTGATCCGGAAACTGATCCATTGGGTAAGGGCTACCATATCATTCAATCGAAAATCGCTATTGGCTCCGGTGGCTTATCAGGTAAAGGCTGGTTATTGGGGACACAATCTCAGCTGGAATTTCTCCCTGAACGCCATACTGACTTCATATTTGCCGTGCTATCAGAAGAGCTTGGTCTGGTTGGCGTGCTACTGTTATTAACATTATATTTGTTATTAATTATGCGCGGACTGGTTATCGCAACCAGAGCACAGAATACTTTTGGCCGGGTCATGGTTGGCGGCCTAATGCTGATCTTGTTTGTGTATATCTTCGTAAATATCGGCATGGTGAGCGGTATCCTGCCTGTGGTAGGGGTTCCTCTGCCATTTGTCAGTTATGGCGGTTCAGCATTGATCGTCTTAATGGCTGGTTTCGGAATTATAATGTCGATTCACACTCACAGAAAATTATTATCTAAAAGTTTATAGAGAAGAGGTTTCAATGCGTCAACACTGGCTTATACTCGGCATGATTGTGGCTTCATTATCCGGCTGTACCACTCCTGACGAGCAAAAATCTTCCCCGTTACCGGCAGTACCAACGCAAGATGTTCTGGGCGCGGAGCCTCATTATGAGCCTTATCACCCCAGCGCCAATAATGATTATCAGATGAACGGACATATTTATCATATTGTTCAAGACCCATCTCAGTTTAGTGAAACAGGTTATGCCAGCTGGTATGGCGCAGAATCCAGTGGCAAAATGACAGCGATTGGTGAGCGTTTCAATCCTTATGCTCTGACGGCAGCCCACCCCACTCTGCCAATTCCGAGTTATGTCCGAGTGACCAACTTGAGTAATGGCCGTATGATGGTTGTCAGAATCAATGACCGTGGTCCTTATAAACAGGGACGGATTATCGATCTGTCAAAAGCTTCTGCTGAACGTCTGAACCTGACTCAAAGTACCAAAGTTAAGATTGATTTTATTCAGGTTGCCCAAGATGGTTCTTTATCTGGTCCCGGTACTGTCGGCAGCCAGATAGTTAAACAGAGTTATGCACTACCCGGCAGGCCAGTTCTAACAACAGGGCCACTGGGAACACCAACAATGGAGAATATTCCCGATCAAACGGGCAGCCAGCCTTTGGCAAATCAACCAGTGGAGCAGACACAACCGTTGACGATACAGCCGGAAGTCACTGGGCAACTGCCGGCAATGAAGTTACAACCGTCTAAACTTGTAACAAACAGTATGTCAACAACGGCTGCATCATCCCCTCCAACAAGTGGTTTTATGGTCCAGGTTGGTGCAGTTAGCAGTGAACAACGGGCAAAGGAGTGGCAACAAACCCTAGAACAACGCTTTAATGTTCAAGGACGAATAACCCAATATAGCAACGTTTACCGAGTACAATTGGGGCCATTCAACAATCGCCAGCAAGCCACCGATTTACAACAGAAGCTGGCTGATCAAATACAACAATCTTCCTTTATCGTCAGCCCTTAATTGTTCGCTTGCTGATATCTGGCTTTAATACTGATATCAGCAAGCGAGGTAAAAAAATGTAAACCTGTTGCTTGTTAAAATTTGCCAATGTCAGTATTTTTTTTCATTTGCTATGATGTGGCCCGATATCAACCTTTTCTCACGGATGTTGTCCAACCGACCATGAAATATACAACCACTTCTCGTTTTATAAAAAGTGCCACCCTAGGTATTGCGCTGGCAATAAGTGCTTCTGCCTTTGCCGATGGGAACGATGTAAATCTGAAAACGATGATCCCAGGTGTGCCTCAGATTGATGCTGAAGCTTATATTCTTATCGACTATAACTCAGGCAAAGTTCTGGCTGAAATGAACGCGGACGCACACCGTGATCCTGCCAGTTTGACAAAAATGATGACCAGTTACGTTATTGGTCAGACAATCAAATCAGGCAAAATCGGCCCAAATGATATGGTCACTGTTGGCACTGATGCATGGGCAACAGGTAATCCGGTATTTAAAGGCTCTTCCCTGATGTTCCTCAAACCAGGAGATCAGGTCTCAGTTTCTATGTTATCTCGCGGTATAAACCTGCAATCCGGGAATGATGCCTGTGTTGCAATGGCGGATTATGTTGCCGGCAGCCAAGAGTCTTTCGTTAATCTAATGAACGGCTATGTAAAATCCCTTGGCTTACAGAATACACATTTCAAAACTGTTCATGGTCTGGATGCGGAAGGCCAATACAGCTCTGCCCGTGATATGGCGTTGATTGGTCAGGCCCTGATCCGCGATGTCCCTGAAGAGTATGCTATCTATAAAGAGAAAGAATTTACCTATAATAATATCCGTCAAACAAACCGAAACGGCTTATTGTGGGATAAAAGCCTGAATGTAGATGGTATAAAAACCGGCCACACGAATGCCGCAGGCTATAATCTGGTCGCTTCCGCAACGGAAGGCGATATGCGTCTGATTTCTGCGGTATTAGGCGGCCATACTTATAAGGGCCGTGAAACAGAGAGCAAGAAACTGCTGACCTGGGGATTCCGTTTCTTTGAAACCGTCGCGCCACTGAAAGCTGGCAAAGAATTCGCTTCTGAACCGGTTTGGTTTGGAGACAACGATAGGGTCCAGCTAGGCGTTGATAAAGATGTTTATCTGACTATTCCCCGCGGTCGTCTGAAAGATTTGAAAGCCAGCTATGTCATGAATAATACTGAACTACATGCACCGCTAGCGAAAAATCAGGTCGTCGGTACCATCAATTTTCAACTTGATGGCAAGACTGTCGAACAGCGCTCATTAGTCGTTATGAACGAAGTGAAAGAAGGCAGTATCTTCAGTCGTTTTATCGATTACATCAAACTGCTATTTCATCATTGGTTTGGCTAATCCCTGAAATAGTTAAACTACAAAAAAACAAAACCCAAGAAGCGAGCCAGGCTACAGCCTAACCGCAATAAAAATCCCCGCGATTTAAAGCGGGGAAGATATCGAATTTTACAGAAGAGACTGACCGTACGTATTGCGGAAAGCAAAACAGGAGCGCCCATGAAAACAAAATTAAATGAACTGCTTGAGTTCCCTTGTTCATTCACTTACAAAGTGATGGGCTTGGCTGAACCTGAGTTAGTCAATCAGGTCGTTGAAGTAGTTCAGCGCCATGCGCCGGGCGATTACTCTCCACAAGTGAAACCAAGCAGCAAAGGCAACTACCACTCAGTATCCATTACTATTAATGCAACTCATATTGAACAGGTAGAAACTCTGTATGAAGAGTTAGGTAACCTTGAACTGGTACGAGTCGTGTTGTAATACAAACCAGAAAAATCCCCTGTAATTTCACGGGGGATCCTTTATCTATCAGTTTCAAGTGGACTAAACTGGTGAGAATCTCCTCTGAGGGTTATACTGACCAAATCTTATAGCTATCAAATGATGTTTCAATTGCAACATAAAACGATCTTCTTACGCCAATTAGGAATACAACCCTACAAGCCGATTTCTGATGCAATGCACTTGTTTACTGAGCAGCGAGATACTGATACACCCGATGAAATCTGGCTGGTACAGCATCCAAAAGTATTTACTCAGGGGCAAGCAGGTAAATCTGAGCACCTGCTATCTCTCGGTGATATCCCGGTTATTCAATCCGATCGCGGTGGGCAAGTCACTTATCATGGTCCTGGCCAGCAGGTTATGTATATCATGATTAACATCAAACGCGCCAAAATTGGTGTACGGCAACTGGTTACAGCAATAGAGGATACCGTGGTTAAAACACTTGCTCACTTTGGTGTACAAGCTTATGCCCGTCCGGATGCTCCAGGTGTTTATGTCGAGGAAGCTAAAATCTGCTCTCTAGGATTACGAATACGTAAAGGCTGCTCTTTCCACGGACTGGCACTTAATATCGCAATGGATTTAGAACCCTTCTTGCGTATTAATCCCTGTGGCTATGCCGGCATGAGAATGATTCAACTCAGTGATTTAATCCCTGGAATTACTGTTGAGCAAGTACACCCCATTTTGGTAGAAGAATTTTGCCAACAGTTAGGATTTAAACTGAATAGTTAAAGATGCTATAATTTTTTAACATTTTTCAAAAAAATTTTAATGGATTTATTATACAGTAGGCTGAATGATAAATCTCAACCTGATGAATTTAACACTGGAACCAGCACGATTATGAGTAAACCAATTCAGATGGAACGCGGAGTTAAGTACCGTGACGCAGACAAAATGGCGCTGATCCCTGTCAAAACAGTGATGACCGAACGTACAGAAATCTTGCGTAAACCTGAGTGGATGAAAATCAAACTTCCTGCGGATTCCAGCCGCATTCAGGGTATCAAATCGGCCATGCGCAAAAATGGTCTGCATTCCGTCTGTGAAGAAGCTTCCTGCCCTAACCTAGCTGAATGTTTCAATCACGGTACAGCAACTTTCATGATCCTTGGCGCAATCTGTACCCGCCGTTGCCCTTTCTGTGATGTAGCCCACGGGCGCCCAATGGCACCCGATACCAACGAACCGGTAAAACTGGCACAAACCATCAAAGATATGGCACTGCGCTACGTTGTCATCACTTCCGTTGACCGTGATGACCTGCGCGATGGCGGGGCTCAACACTTTGCTGACTGCATCTCTGCTATTCGTGAAAAAAATCCATCCATTAAAATTGAAACCTTGGTTCCTGATTTCCGTGGACGTATGGATCGTGCCCTTGAAATATTGACAGCGACACCTCCCGACGTTTTTAACCATAACCTGGAAAACGTACCACGGGTTTACCGTCAGGTACGCCCCGGCGCAAACTATGAGTGGTCACTGAAATTGCTCGAAAAGTTCAAAGAAGCCCACCCCGATATTCCGACCAAATCTGGCCTGATGGTGGGTCTTGGTGAGACCAACGAAGAAATTATCGATGTCATGCGTGATCTGCGCCGCCATGGTGTCACCATGCTAACTCTGGGCCAATATCTACAACCCAGCCGTCATCATTTACCGGTACAGCGCTACGTTAGCCCACAGGAATTTGATGAAATGAAAGAAGAAGCTATGGCTATGGGATTCAGCCATGCTGCCTGCGGACCATTCGTCCGTTCTTCTTACCATGCTGATTTGCAAGCCAGAGGCGAAGAAGTCAAATAGTCATAAGATTTACTATGATTAATATTATTTTAGCTGTATTTATTGGTGGTGGCTTAGGCAGTGTATTACGCTGGTTTATCAGCCTCCGCCTTAATAGTATCTCTACTAACATCGCAGTTGGCACCCTTACCGTTAACTGTATCGGTGCATTGATCATTGGGCTGGGGTTAGCCTATTTTAATAAATCCCCCCATATTGATCCGGCCTGGAAACTCATGCTAACCACCGGTTTTTGCGGCGGCTTAACAACCTTTTCCACGTTTTCTGTTGAAGTCGCTTATTTGTTGCTGGATGGAAAACTGGGATGGGCATTAGGAACAGTTCTACTTAATCTTTTCGGTTCACTACTGATGACAATTTTAGCTTTCGCACTAATGAACGAGCTTTAAAATTACACACACATCATAAAAATCAAAAAAAACCCGTTATATCAACGGGTTTTTCAAAATACGGAGTTAAAATCAGATAGCGACAACGTTTACAGCAGATGGACCTTTAGCGCCGTCAGTGATTTCAAACTCTACCTTTTGACCTTCTGCCAGAGTTTTAAATCCGTTGCTCTGAATAGCAGAGAAATGCACAAATACGTCTTTGCTACCATCTTCTGGAGTGATAAACCCGAATCCTTTAGATTCATTAAACCACTTAACGTTACCTTTAATTTTTGACATCAAACTTACCTTTAACGTGAAAATAAGACACAAAACCTGTGTCGTATACAGTACAGCAAATAAATTGGTTGATTGTCTACAACCAAGATCACGAAAAGCATAATAAAATACAATAGATCTTATCTTTTATTTAGTTTTGCTGCCAAATAATGCACATATGTAAATATTCTATCACCTTCCCTGGTCTTTTATCAGGCAATTTATCAAACAAGCAAACTGTTATGCTTTTTCATGTTCCAGTAACCAGCTTTTAATATTCAGGCCACCGGTATATCCCACCAATTTACCATCATGTCCAATAACACGGTGGCAAGGCACAATTAATGAGATCGGATTACGAGAATTAGCCATTCCTACCGCACGACAATAATTGACTGAACCTAACGCTAATGATAGCTGCTTATAACTCCACACTTCGCCAAACGGGATCTTACATAACTGCGACCAGACACGCTGCTGGAATTCAGTTCCTGCCGGATTGAGTGGAACAGAAAACTCAGTACGTTTACCCGTAAAATACCCCCGTAACTCTTTCACGCACTGTTTAGTGATATCATTTTTCACTTCAGGCGCTGTTTTTTCATCAACAAAATACAGACTGGTTACTCCCTTATCATCCGCAGTGATATGCACATACGGTTTCGGAAATCCTTTAGGTGTATCAAAATACTGATGATACATAGCCACCTCCTCCATTGAAAAAATATCAATTATTATAGGGATTAGAGTAAATCGTCTTTTCAATAAATTGCAATGATGAATTCAGTTGCTCCCTTACCACCGACTAGAAAACTGAAATTTTCCCAATAGGGAAAAAGTCTCCCAGCAAATAGAGAATAAACAACACCGTAATTTTGATGATAATCACTCAATGTAAAATTAACACCATATATAGTATGGTTGAAATAAAATTTCACTACATATAGTATAAGCCAAGTTGTAGCCTTTTGGAAAACTGTCACCTGTGAACCAAATTTCGTCATTACACACCCACAAACTGAAAAAGGAGTCATTAATGAGCATTACTATTTATAGCAAACCTGACTGCGTACAATGCGACGCGACCTACCGGGCTCTAAACCAAAGAAATATTCCTTATCAGATTATTGATTTAACCGAAAACCAACAGGCTTTAGCGACTATCCGCACTATGGGTTACCAACAAGTTCCCGTAGTCATCGCAGGTACACAGCATTGGTCAGGGTTCCGCCCTGATAAAATCAATGCGTTATCTGAGAATTTGTAGGTTTATTATGAATATGAATCCGCTGGTCTACTTCTCCAGTTCATCTGGAAATAGCTACAGATTTGTCCAAAAACTAAAGATGCCAGCTCTCCGTATTCCGATAAACCAATCAGGTAGTCTGCTCAATGTAACCTCACCTTACATTTTACTGATACCAAGTTATGGTGGTGGTAGTGCTAAAGGCGCAGTTCCACCACAAGTGATCCAGTTTCTAAATGTTGCCGAAAACCGTGCACTGATTCGGGGAGTCATCGCCGCCGGGAATACAAACTTTGGCGAAGCTTACGGTATCGCAGGACGGATAATTTCAGAAAAATGTCAGATACCACTCCTATACCGTTTTGAACTATTGGGTACTGAAAAAGATGTACATCAAGTACGCCAGGGTATCCAAAGATTCTGGCAACATGACTCACCAGAGAATATGTAATCATGACTTTCCAAATTAACGAGCAGCAGGATTATCATGCTCTCAATGCTATGCTCAATCTGTACGATAGTGAAGGAAATATTCGGTTTGATAAAGACAAACTGGCCATTCATCACTATTTCCACCAACATGTAAATCAAAACACGGTCTTTTTTCATGATCTGAAAGAAAAACTCGATTTCCTTCAGCAAAAAGGATATTACGAAACTGAAGTACTAAAACAATACGATTTTACTTTTATTAAGAAGCTTTTTCAGCAAGCCTATAGTAAAAAATTTCGCTTTCAAACTTTTCTGGGTGCATTCAAGTATTACACCAGCTATACACTGAAAACCTTCGATAATAAACACTACCTGGAACGCTATGAAGATCGGGTGTGCATGGTAGCGTTGACCTTAGCTCAAGGCGATCAGATACTGGCTAACCGGCTGGTCGATGAAATTATCAGTGGCCGTTTTCAACCAGCAACGCCAACTTTCCTTAATTGTGGTAAGAAGCAGCGTGGAGAACTGGTTTCCTGCTTCCTGCTGCGAATTGAGGACAATATGGAATCCATCGGGCGTTCAATCAATTCAGCATTACAGCTTTCAAAACGTGGCGGCGGTGTCGCCTGCTTACTAAGTAATCTAAGGGAAACCGGCGCACCAATAAAAATGATTGAAAATCAGTCATCGGGTGTCGTTCCAGTGATGAAAATGCTGGAAGATGCGTTTTCATATGCCAATCAACTGGGTGCGCGCCAGGGTGCAGGCGCCGTTTATCTCAATGCTCATCACCCTGATATTCTTCGTTTTCTGGATACAAAACGGGAAAATGCCGACGAAAAGATCCGTATAAAAACACTCTCCATTGGGGTCGTCATTCCGGATATCACTTTTAAATTGGCTAAACACAATGAAGAAATGTATCTATTCTCACCTTATGATATTCAGCGGGTTTATGGCGTGCCAATGTCTGAAATTAGCATTACAGAAAAATATGCTGAAATGGTAAATAACAAACAAATTCGCAAATCAAAAATCAATGCCCGTGAATTTTTCCTGACGTTAGCTGAAATCCAATTCGAATCTGGTTATCCCTATATTATGTATGAAGATACCGTGAATCATGCTAACCCAATTAAAGGCCGGATCAATATGAGTAATTTGTGTTCCGAAATTTTACAGGTTAACAGTGCCAGTGAATATAACGATGATTTAAATTACTGCCATATCGGGAAAGATATTAGTTGTAATCTGGGATCGATGAATATCGCTCATACAATGGACTCACCTGATTTTGCCCTTTCTATTGAAACAGCTGTTCGCGCCTTAACTGCCGTATCAGATATGAGCCATATTGGTTCAGTTCCTTCTATCGAGAAAGGAAATCAAGATTCTCATGCGATTGGTTTGGGTCAAATGAATCTTCACGGCTATTTAGCAAGGGAAAGCATTCATTATGGTTCTGAAGAAGGAATTGATTTCACAAACATCTATTTCTATATTATCGCTTATCATGCTTTGCGTACTTCAAATCAGATCGCAATTGAACGAAATATCTACTTTAAAGGTTTTAAAGATTCCCGTTATGCCAATGGTGAATTCTTCAATAAATATACGGAAAGATCATGGCAACCTCAGACAAAAAAAGTCCGTCAACTATTTGAACAAGCAGGAATAACTATTCCCAGTCAACAAGACTGGCTTGAATTAAAAACCTCAGTTATGGCTCATGGTATTTACAATCAGAATCTTCAGGCTGTTCCTCCCACAGGTTCTATTTCATATATCAACAATTCAACCTCAAGTATTCACCCGATTGTATCCCGTATTGAGATCCGTAAAGATGGCAAAACAGGACGAGTATATTACCCTGCCCCGTTTATGACCAATAATAATCTTGAGTATTACAAAGATGCTTATGAAATAGGGCCGGAAAAGATTATTGATACTTATGCCGCAGCAACTCAACATGTCGATCAGGGATTATCCCTAACCCTCTTCTTTAAAGATGGTGCTACTACACGCGACATTAACAAAGCTCAAATTTATGCCTGGCGTAAAGGGATCAAAACACTTTATTACATTCGTCTGAGACAAACCGCTTTAGAAGGTACAGAAATACAAGGCTGTGTTTCATGCTCACTGTAAAATTAATGCTGGAAATTTATTATGATTAGTAACCCTATATGTGCAATTAACTGGAATCGAATTGAAGACGACAAAGATCTGGAAGTCTGGAACCGGCTGACAACTAACTTTTGGTTACCGGAAAAAATTCCGTTATCTAATGATATTCCATCATGGAATACACTGACGGCAGAAGAGAAAAAACTGACTATCCGGGTATTTACCGGGTTGACCCTATTGGACACCATCCAAAACACAGTAGGCGCTCCGGCATTAATGGAAGATGCACTGACACCCCACGAAGAAGCGGTTATGTCCAATATTAGTTTTATGGAAGCCGTTCACGCACGTTCTTACAGTTCCATCTTTTCAACATTATGCCTGACTACTGATGTAGATGACGCCTATCGCTGGAGTGAAAGGAGTTTTTCATTGCAGAATAAAGCTAAAATTATCTTAAATTATTATTGTGATAACCATCCATTAAAGAAAAAGGTCGCCAGTGTTTTTCTGGAATCATTTTTATTTTATTCAGGCTTCTATTTACCGATGTATTGGTCAAGTCGAGGAAAATTAACAAATACAGCCGATTTAATCCGACTTATTATCCGAGATGAAGCTATTCACGGTTATTATATTGGATATAAATTCCAAAAATCATTGGATAAATACGCTGAACCAGATAAAAAAGAAATTAAAGACTTTGCCTTTTCATTGTTATTAGATTTATACGAAAATGAAGTAAAATATACAGAAGAGCTTTATGGTATTGTTGGCTGGACTGAAGATGTCAAAAAATTCTTACATTATAATGCCAATAAAGCATTAATGAATCTCGGATATGAAGCCCTATTCCCCTCAGAAACGACGAATGTCAGCCCGGCAATACTCTCCGCATTATCACCTGGAGCAAATGAAAACCATGATTTCTTTTCTGGTTCAGGCTCATCGTATGTTATTGGTAAAGTAATTAACACAGAGGATGAAGATTGGGATTTCTGAAGAAAATGACTTTATTTTATATAGAATATTTCGAACGTCAGATAACCATAGTACGATAATATTCAAAAATAATATCATTAAGCCTGTTTTTTAAACGATAAAATGCCATAAAATCCTTATATTTTTTATGGTGTTTTTACAGTTGCAACGATTCCTGTGAACATTCTCTGCCAGAAACAACCATTCCCCTCATATCAAACGATAGAAAACATTAATAAGTCTAATTAATTGTAAATTAAATTTCATTCTAATCAGATATAATCAACATTATAAATTAATAACCAATTCCATCTAAAATACAATTGCTGGATTATTACTTATACTTCACAAAAATATATTAATAACAATAACATAGAAACAAATCATCCTTTCAGCAATAGAATCAATTCATAGAAAATAATTTGCTAATAATAATGAAATAACGCCAAATATATTGACTCCAATTAATTTAATATCACTATTTTTTACATTAATTAACATTAACATAGGGTTGTCAGGCTCTCTCAGTATGTTAGGGTATATATCTTCAAAGAATCATGCAGAGATGAATAATGCATAAAACCATTAAATAACCATTGAAAGGAAAGTAACTATTTCATGGCAATTAAACTCGAAGTTAAAAACCTCTATAAAATATTTGGCAATCATCCAGAATATGCATTCAAATTACTGAATTCTGGCTTGAATAAAGATCAGATATTTGAAAAGACAAGTCTGACTGTTGGTATACAAAATGCCAATCTGGCCATTGAAGAAGGCGAAATATTTGTCATCATGGGATTATCAGGCTCCGGAAAATCCACAATGGTACGCCTTCTCAATCGTCTGATAAAACCGACTCGCGGTCAGGTATTAATTGATGGTGAAGATATTTCTGAGATTTCAGAAACAGCGTTAAGAGACGTTCGCCGTAACAAAATCAGTATGGTTTTCCAATCATTCGCACTGATGCCGCATTTGAACGTAATGGAAAATACGGCTTTTGGTATGGAACTTGCCGGGATCCCCAAACAAGAACGCCATAAAAAAGCGTTGGATGCACTGAAACAAGTAAGTCTGGAAAATTATGCACAATCCTACCCTGATGAACTTTCAGGCGGAATGCGCCAGCGTATCGGGCTTGCCAGAGCACTGGCTAATAACCCGGATATTTTGCTGATGGATGAAGCATTTTCTGCCCTTGACCCATTAATTCGGACAGAAATGCAGGACGAGTTACTCAGTCTGCAAGGTAATCAGCCACGAACCATCGTCTTTATCTCTCATGATTTGGATGAAGCAATGCGTATCGGGGATCGAATTGCCATTATGCAAGGCGGTGTTGTTGTACAGGTCGGGACACCTGATGAAATCCTAAACAACCCGGCAAACGACTATGTGAAAACCTTTTTCCGTGGCGTAGATATCAGCCATGTATTCAGCGCCAAAGATATCGCTCGTCGTCGCCCAGACTCTCTTCTTCATGTTGCGCCAGGTTTTGGACCTCTTTCCGCATTGAAGGTCCTGGATGATGAGAACAGGAATTATGGTTATCTGATCGAACGTGGGCAAAAGTTCGCGGGTGTGGTTTCCGTAAATTCATTGGAAAAAGCATTACGGGAAAAAAAACCGATCGAACACGCCATACTGACAGAGCCAACCGCCGTTGCCGCGGATATGCCTCTCAATGAATTGATTTCCGTTGTAGCACAATCACCTTGTGCGGTTCCGGTTGTTGGGGATAACGACAAATACATCGGCGTTATTTCCAAAGGGATGTTGTTGCAGGCTTTAGATAAGGAGACACCAAATGGGTAATCAAAACGAACATCAAACTCAACCTGCACAGGATACGAGGGATCCCCATCCCTCCTCAGCTGATAGCATAGATCCCTGGGGTAGCGAAGCCAGTGTTGACAATTCAGCCGGCTCTGACTGGCTGGATGCACCAGCAGCAACCGTACAGCCTGAACATTTCAATATCATGGATCCATTCCAACACCCCCTTATTCCCTTAGACTCTTGGGTAACCCATGCTATTGACTGGGTTGTACTGAATTTTCGCCCGGCATTTCAGGGGATGCGTGTCCCAATTGATTTTGTTCTCAGCAATTTTGAGCAATTTCTAACCTCAATGCCCGCACCCGTTGCAATCCTACTTTTTGCTCTGATTGCCTGGCAGCTATCAGGCATTGGTATGGGTATTGCGTCACTTGTTTCGCTGATAATTATTGGTGCAATCGGAGCATGGTCTGAAGCTATGGTCACTCTGGCATTGGCTCTGACATCACTGCTGTTCTGTATCATCATTGGCTTACCACTGGGTATCTGGCTGGCACGCAGTGGAAGAGCCGCCAAAATCATCCGGCCTCTGCTTGATGCTATGCAAACCACGCCGGCATTTGTCTATCTGGTGCCAATTGTCATGTTATTTGGTATCGGTAACGTACCTGGGGTTATTGTCACCACTATCTTTGCCTTGCCTCCGATTGTCCGTCTGACAATTTTGGGTATCAAACAGGTTCCGTCAGATCTGATAGAAGCAGCAGAATCTTTTGGTGCCAGTCCTCACCAAATGCTGTTTAAAGTTCAGCTACCGTTGGCTATGCCAACAATTATGGCTGGTATAAACCAAACTCTGATGCTGGCGCTGTCAATGGTTGTTATCGCCTCAATGATTGCCGTCGGTGGTTTAGGTCAAATGGTTCTGCGGGGTATTGGTCGTCTTGATATGGGGCTTGCCGCGGTAGGTGGTGTCGGGATCGTTATTCTCGCGATTCTCCTTGACCGTTTGACACAGTCTCTTGGTCGCGATAGCCGCACCAAGGGCGTAAATCATTGGTATACCTCCGGCCCAATTGGGTTAGTTGCCCATTTATTCAGAAAAAAAGCATAGCCTTGCAAAGGCATATATCAAACTGCAAGTTTTAAAAAAAATATGATGACGACTACAGGAGGAAAAACGATGCGCAAAATAGTTATCTGGGCTATAACCCTGTCATCACTGATAAGCTCTCAGTCATTCGCTGTCGAGTTACCTGGTAAAGGTATCAGTGTACAGCCAATACAAAGCACCATTACCGAAGAAACATTTCAAACTCTTATCGTCAATAAGGCACTGGAAAAACTTGGTTATGATGTCAAACCAATCAAAGAAGTAGACTACAATGTCGCCTACTCCTCTATCGCTTCCGGTGATGCGACTTTTATGGCCGTAAGCTGGGAGCCGTTGCACAATACCCAATATCAGGCAGCAGGTGGTGATACCAAATTTTATCGTGTTGGTAATTACGTAGAAAATGCCGCTCAAGGTTATTTGATCGACAAAAAAACAGCGGAAAAATACCACATCACAAATATTGTCCAACTGAAAGATCCGAAAATAGCCAAGTTATTTGATATCAACGGTAATGGCAAAGCTGATCTTACCGGCTGTAACCCTGGATGGGGCTGTGAAGCCGCGATTAACCATCACCTTAAAGCTTATGGCTTGAACAATAGTGTTGAACATAATCAAGGAAATTATGCCGCCATGATGGCGGATACCATTACCCGCTATAAAGAAGGTCAACCCATCTTATATTACACATGGACACCTTACTGGATCAGTGATGTGCTAAAACCGGGCAGAGATGTTGTCTGGCTGCAAGTTCCTTTCTCGGCTATGCCTGACGGCGAAAAAACAGACACAAAACTATCAAATGGCGCTAATTATGGTTTCCCACCAAGTATTATGCATATTGCCGCCAACAAAAAATGGGCGGAAGACAACCCTGCCGCAGCCAAGCTATTTTCTATTATGAAAATACCACTTGCTGATATTAACGCCCAAAACCTACGCATGCATAATGGTGAAGCGTTACAAACAGATATTGAACGCCATGCCAACAGTTGGATCAAAGCCCACCAAAAATTATTTGATAGCTGGATTGAAACTGCCATCAAGACCGAAGAAACAAACTAACATGCTGAATAATAAAGTGAATTGGCATAGGCCAATTCACTATTTTCCACTTACACTTTTCTTACACCAAATTAGCCAACTCATACAATGTTTGTCGATTTCTTTCTACCACCATCTCGGTTTTATCATTGAAACTGCTAATAAAAACTCATTACAATGCAAAAAATTTAACTCATGACTACAGGCTCTTAGCGAGCTATCTACCTCCTCTAACTTGCTGTTTAAGCATAAGAAAATACACCTATGAAAGAGAATATTTCCCATACACCATTAAGCCCGGCTTTGATTGCTCTGATGGCGATTGCCACAGGTTTGGTTGTTGCCAGTAACTACTATGCGCAACCGTTGCTTGATACTATCGCGCTACAATTTAATCTAACTGCCAGCGAAGCGGGTTTTATTGTGACTTCAGCTCAGTTGAGCTATGCCGTAGGCCTGATATTCCTTGTACCATTAGGTGATATGTTTGAACGACGCAGCCTGATTGTCTCAATGACAATGTTAGCCGCTGTTGGATTGCTGATTACCGCTATGTCACAAAATATCTGGCAAATGTTGCTGGGAACTGCACTGACAGGCTTATTTTCAGTAGTTGCCCAAGTACTGGTCCCTCTGGCGGCAACACTTGCTCTTCCCCATCAGCGAGGAAAAGCCGTTGGTATAATTATGAGCGGTTTGCTACTTGGAATATTATTGGCAAGAACCATCTCCGGAGCAATGACTACGCTTGGTGGCTGGCGAACGATTTTTTGGGTTGCCAGCATCTTACTGGTGATTCTCTCCCTGACATTATGGCGCTGCCTGCCTCGTTATAAACAAGTGACCACTCTCAATTACTGCCAATTACTTGGCTCTATTGCAAAACTCGTCGCCACAACTCCCCTTCTAAGAGTACGCGCCATACTGGGAGCACTGACATTTGCCAACTTCAGCCTTCTATGGACATCAATGGCATTCCTGCTCTCAGCACCTCCTTTTAACTACTCCGAAGGGATAATCGGTTTATTTGGGTTAGTCGGTGCCGCAGGAGCACTGATGGCAACCAAAACCGGGCAACTGGTTGATAAAGGAAAAGGTTCTCTGACCACCAGCATTGCTCTGGTGCTACTCTTTCTTTCATGGATACCAATTGGCTTCGCCAAAGAATCATTAATCGGCTTTCTGATCGGTATTCTGCTCCTCGATACTGCGGTTCAGGGTGTTCACGTTACCAATCAAAGTACGATCTACCGCATCATGCCAGAAGCCAGAAACCGACTCACCTCTGCTTACATGACCTGCTATTTTATTGGTGGCGCTCTTGGATCTCTGGTTTCAGGTTATGCTTATAAACATTCGGGTTGGTATGGCGTTGCCGCCGCCGGAATGACCATCTGTATAATCAGCCTGATCGTGTGGTTTTTAGGCAAAAAGCACGAGCCAAAAACGTTGTAAGAAACACGTTATGGCAAAAAAATGCCTAAATAAAAACATTTATGAAACATTTATTAAGGATAATATTTTCTATTTGATTTCCTTTTGTTAATGTTACATAACATTTATATAACCGGATATATTGTATGCCTGTTCCTGACGCATTAACGCCTTCACCCAGTAAAAAATCCTCCTTTACTGAGGGAATAATGGACAGTTTACCCATCGTTATCGGGTACATTCCCGTCGCTTTTGCTTTCGGTCTTAGCGCGGTCAAACTTGGCTTCAACCCAATAGAAGCCATTTTCTTTTCATGCATCATCTACGCCGGTGCAAGCCAATTCGTTATCACGGCCTTACTGAGCGCGGGCATGTCATTATGGGTTTCTGCCCTGACAATACTGGCAATGGATGTTCGCCATATCCTTTATGGCCCATCTTTAAGACATCGTATCAAAGATAAACTAACAGAGAAAAAAACCCTTATCTGGGCTTTTGGTCTGACAGATGAGGTTTTTGCCGCAGCCACCGCAAAACTGATTAAGAACCAACGTAGTTGGAGTGAAAACTGGATGGTTGCTATTGCAAGCTGTTCCTGGCTTGCCTGGGTTGTTGGCACAGCAGCCGGCGCATTTCTTGGCAACGGTTATCTGGAATCCTACCCTGCGATAGAAGCTGCCATGACTTTCATGTTACCGGCACTATTTCTAAGTTTTCTGCTTGCATCTTGCAGAAAACAAAACAGTTATTGTGTTGCAGCAGCGCTGATTGGGGCACTGTTGGGAATGACTCTTTTCTCAATCCCTGTTGCCATTCTGGCAGGCATTGTCGGTGGTTGTATCGCAGCACTGTTACAACCACGAAACAGTTGCAATGACACTTATGAACAAAAGGAAACACAATGATTGACAGTAGAATTTTGCTCATCGGGCTATTTGTTGGGTTAGCTAACTTTTTGTTCCGCTATCTTCCACTGCGTTTTGGTAAAGCGCGTCAGTCTGGCGGCAGGCAAGGCGGAAAAACAGGCATTATTCTTGACAGCATTGGTATTACATCTATCTGCGCTTTACTCATCGTATCAGGTGTACCTGATGTAATGAGAGACAGTAAAAAGCTATTTCCTACCCTTGTGGGCTTTTTAACTATCTGTTTAATTTTTTACAAAACAAAGAAAATTATACTCGCGACGCTATTTGGCGCCCTGCTTTTTGGACTAACATTCAAAATATTTATGAATTAGGTATCAATATCAAAAGAAATATGATGATAATAAATAACTACAATTGCTAAATTTATCTTTTAATATACCATTTGGATGTTTGATAACAAAAGTTATCTTACCAGTTGAAACTAATAAGGTATCTAAATAATGGAAAGTTCGTTTACGCCTACCGAAGAATTACTGAATATTCGTGCAGCACAGCAAGCCAAATTAAATAAAGATATCCCTTATCAAGAGATCCTGTTGACTAGGTTATCAATGCACGTCCAAAGCAAATTGCTTGAAAACCGCAATAATATGCTGAAAGCTCAAGGAATCAATGAGACTTTGTTCATGGCCCTAATGATCCTTGATACTAAAGAAAGCCACAGCATCCAACCATCAGAATTAAGTGCTGCATTAGGTTCTTCCCGTACTAACGCCACGCGTATTGCTGATGAATTAGAAAAGCAGGAGTGGATTGAAAGAAAGGAAAGTCATAACGATCGTCGCTGTCTTCACCTTCACCTGACAGATCAAGGTACAAAATTTTTAAATAGTTTGCTTCCACCTCAGCATGATTGCTTGAGAAGACTTTGGTCATGCCTTGACCAGGAGGAACAAAAACAGTTAGAGAAGTTAATGAGAAAATTACTAGTCAGACTTGATACAATGGGCGATTGTATCAAAAAATAACTTATTGTTTGATCGAACAATTTTCATCCAAACAATAATTTTCTGGTTAAATTGTTCGAAAAAAATTTCCTTGTTAGCCAAGATGATCTTTTCTGCCAAAAGCTAACTATTATTCTTCGATAACATTGGACTCTGTGTAATTCATCTTTCCAGTAGTGATGACATACCACTACTGGAAAGTGAGCCGAAAGATGATAGTGGCCAAAAGATAGATAACAAGCATGGAGATTTACTATGAGCACGAATGAGGAAATTGAAGTACCAGCACCACAAAATCTAACCGATAACAAAAAAAGACAACGCAGTCGTGCCTTAGTATTACTCACTCTTGTATTTACTCTGCTTGGTGTTGCCTACTCTTTTTATTGGTTTCTCATCTTACGCCACCATCAAGAAACAGATAATGCCTACGTTACAGGCAATCAAGTTCAGATTATGTCGCAAGTTACCGGCAGCGTAATCACAGTTAACTTCGATAATACTGACTTTGTGAAAAGCGGCAGTGTATTAGTACAACTCGATCCCCGTGATGCAGAGTTAGCATTGGAAAAAGCAAAAACAGCACTGGCTAACAGTGTTCGCCAGACTCATCAGCAGATAGTTAACAGTAAACAATATCAGGCTAATATCGCTCTGCGCCGCTCTGAATTGACCAAAGTTCAACATGATCTCAGCCGTCGTGAAATACTTAGCGCTCAGAAAGTGATTGGTAAAGAAGAGCTGCAACATGCACAGGAAGCCGTTGCCAGTGCCCGGGCCGCTCTGGATATCGCTATCGAGCAATATAACGCTAATCAGGCAGTTATTCGTGATACTCCACTAGAGAAGCAACCTGCCGTTGAACAAGCCGCAACAGAAGTCCGTAACGCTTGGCTGGCGCTCCAACGCACTAAAATAGTCAGCCCAATTGATGGCTATGTCTCACGCCGCAGTGTACAGGTTGGCGCACAAGTCAATAAAAACACACCTCTAATGGCGATAGTTTCGGCAAACGATATGTGGATAGAAGCTAACTTCAAGGAGACTCAAATTGCCGATATGCGTATTGGCCAATCCGTAGAAATCACCAGCGATTTCTACGGTGGAAGCAAAATATTCAGTGGCAAAATCACTGGCCTTGATATGGGTACAGGCAGTGCCTTCTCTTTGTTGCCGGCTCAGAATGCCAGTGGCAATTGGATTAAAGTTGTTCAACGCTTACCCGTCCGCATTACGCTGGATCCTGGACAATTAGAAAAATACCCATTACGCATCGGCCTCTCGACTAAAGTAAGAGTAGATACCACCCGTTCTGATGGCCCTGTTCTGTCTGACAGAACACGCACCAAATCGGCTTATCACACCTCTGCGCTGACAATAGATATGTCCCCTGCAAATAAAATAGTCAACGGCATAATTAATAATAACGCTTAAAAAAAATACAGACAGAAGGCAACAGTGATGAGACAGCCGCTCATAGGGGCCAAACTTGCATGGATGACCATTGCGCTATCCTTGGCAACTTTCATGCAAGTTTTGGATTCCACAATTGCTAACGTAGCGATACCCACTATCGCAGGTAATCTGGGGTCATCAAATTCTCAGGGGCTCTGGGTCATTACCTCTTTCGGTGTTGCAAATGCAATTTCCATCCCGATTACCGGATGGCTGGCAAAGCGCATCGGCGAAGTTAAGCTATTCATCTGGTCAACAGCCCTGTTCGCCATAGCTTCCTGGCTATGCGGGATTTCCAACAGTCTTGGAATGCTAATCTTCTTCCGGGTTGTTCAGGGATTAGTTGCTGGTCCTCTTATTCCTCTTTCGCAAAGCCTGCTACTGAACAATTATCCCCCCGCCAAAGGAAATATGGCGCTCGCGTTATGGTCAATCACTATTATTGTCGCACCGATTTTTGGCCCTATTCTGGGTGGCTACATCAGTGATAACTATCATTGGGGATGGATTTTCTTTATCAACGTTCCTGTTGGTATAGCGATTATTCTAATTGCGATGAAAACGCTGAAAGGACGTGAAACCCAAACACAGATCAAACCTATCGACACAATAGGACTCGTGTTGTTGGTTGTCGGGGTGGGTTGTTTGCAAATTATGCTGGATCAGGGTAAAGAACTGGACTGGTTTAATTCTACCGAAATTATCGTATTGGCTGTTATCGCCGTAATCTCATTAGTATTTCTGACAGTATGGGAATTGACCGATAATAATCCAATTATTGACTTGTCGCTGTTCAAAGAACGCAATTTTACTATTGGTTGCCTCTGTTTGAGTTTAGCTTATCTGCTCTACTTCGGCACAATTGTTTTGTTACCTCAGTTATTACAGGAAGTGTTTGGCTATACCGCAACCTGGGCAGGACTTGCATTAGCGCCAGTAGGGTTGCTGCCATTGATAATATCTCCGCTGATTGGTAAGTTCGGCAATAGAGTAGATATGCGCTACATAGTGACATTCAGCTTTGTTATGTACTCTGTCTGTTATTACTGGCGTGCATATACATTCGAACCAGGAATGGATTTTGCCGCCGCTGCATGGCCTCAATTTATTCAAGGATTTGCTATCGCCTGTTTCTTTATGCCACTAACAACCATTACCCTTTCTGGCTTATCACCAGAACGTGTGGCATCTGCATCCAGTCTGTCTAACTTTATCCGAACATTGGCTGGCTCAATAGGAACATCACTAACAGCGACCATGTGGACTCAACGCGAATCAATGCATCATGCTCATTTTACAGAACACATCAATCCTTATAGCCCCGATACTCAACAGATTTATCAACAATTATCGGCCTTGGGAATGAATAACCAGCAAATTTCGAGTTATCTGGCAAAAGAAATTACCCATCAGGGGCTCATAATTTCAGCAAATGAAATATTCTGGCTCTCTGCCGGCGTGTTCCTGATTTTGATTATGCTCGTCTGGCTAGCGAAACCCCCATTCACACAAGGCAGTAAAGAGAGTGTCGGTGCCCACTGAATCTTAAATAGCAAAACGGGAGCACCCACGGCTCCCGCTTTTTCTATCAAACTCGGTTTTGTCGCCACCACTCAGCCAGCATAACGCCTGTTGCAACAGAAACGTTCAGGCTTTCAACCAAACCAGTGCCCCCGACAAACAAACTCATATCGCCATGTTCCCAAACGCTGTCACTCAAACCATCATGTTCCTGACCAAGTACCAGAACCATTTTTTCGGGTAATTCAGCTTTAGCTAAATTGATGCTGCCTTTATGGCTGGATGTTGTCACAATGGTGTAACCAGCTTCACGAAATTTATTCAGTGTAGTGGTAAAGCCATCAGCATCAATACCTTTAATATGTTCAGCGCCACCCTCTGCTGTACGAATAGCCGCACCAGATTCTAGCAAAGCCACATCCTGCAAAATCACACCCTGTACACCGAAATGCGCACAGCTTCGCATAATAGCACCAAGGTTATGTGGATTACCCACATCTTCAAGAGCCAGAACACAGTCTTTTGCCGGAGCACTTTTCAGGTAGGTCTCCGCATTCAAACCACTGCGTTTTTTAATCAGAAAACAAACACCGCCATGATGCTCAGTCCCTGACACTTTCGCTAGTTCAGCTTCATCCACAACATGATAAGCTTTACGGTTGGCAGCCATCCATTTTAGAGCATTACGGAAGCGTGGTGTCACTGACTCAACAAACCAGGCTCGAACTATCGCCTCAGAACGGTTTTTAAACATCGCCTGACAAGCATTTTCACCATAAATCCGGGTTTCTTCCATGCGCTGACGACGAAGCTGCTCTGGATCAATCTGGCTTTTCCCACTGATACCGCCATGCTCTGGCGTTAAAGAATCATTCTCAGGACGAGAAACTGTTTTCCAGGGCGATCTTTCACGCTCAGTAACACGCGGAGAACGGGATGATCGCTCATTGTCTCGGCGACGCTGACCTTGATCGCGCCCTTTACCCGACGGACGTTTATTATTGCTGCGGCTGTCATTATTGTCCTCACTGCGGACATACATCACTTTGACTTTGCCATTTTTACCACTGTATGAATCGTTCATTCGTCCCTCCAACTACTTTATGGCGCGAAGATTACCTGATGTGTGCATGGTAAGCTACCTCTGACAACCACAATCCATTAAAATATGCCTTTAATTTTTTTCCTGCCTTTTACCTGAAGGACCCAGGTTCCTGATTTATGAATAATAATGCCGTCTTCCAACTGCGCCAACAGCGCCTCGCTCGTTCTACCCGTCCCTTTCGTGCCCGTGGTTGCCGTATAGAACGTTGCTCTTATTGTCTACTGCCACAAAAAAGTTGTCTGTACGATACAATCGAACCGGCGAAATTGTACTGAGGAAGTGGCTGCTTACTCATTTTAGCTATTTTCATCAACAATATCTGGCAGGTAAACCTCATCACTCGATAGCGTAAATCACAGCAATGCTCAACAAAATCCGTTACAGTGACCACAATTAATCGCTAACAAGGAACCTCCTGATGAGCCAGCGCGGACTTGAAGCTTTATTACGCCCTAAATCCATTGCGGTAATTGGTGCCTCAGAAAAACCAGAACGAGCTGGTTCAGTTATGATGCGCAATCTGCTTGCAGGAGGATTTGCCGGGCCAATACTGCCGATAACCCCCAATAACGATTCCGTTCAAGGGGTTTTAGCCTATCCTTCAATAGATAAATTACCGATCACACCAGATTTGGCTGTTATTTGTACTCATCATAGCCGCAATTTGCAAAGTCTGGAACAACTGGGACAACTTGGTTGCAAAACAGTTATTATTCTTTCCTCACCAGAGCCCCAATTTACTGAGCTAAAACAGTGTTGTCAGCGCTATAGTATCCGGCTACTTGGACCAAACAGTTTGGGATTATTAGCCCCCTGGCAAGGATTAAACGCCAGCTTTTCCCCAGTTCCAATACTCAAAGGGAAACTAGCCTTTATCTCTCAATCTGCGGCGGTATCAAATACGATTCTTGACTGGGCTCAACACCGAGGAGTCGGATTTTCCTACTTTATCGCGTTGGGTGACAGTGTAGATATTGATATTGATCATCTGCTTGATTTTCTGGCTCGTGACAGTAAAACCAGCGCTATCCTGCTCTATCTGGAGCATATTCATGACGCTCGTCGTTTTCTTTCAGCATCCAGAAGTGCTTCCCGCAATAAACCTATTTTGGTGGTTAAAAGCGGCCGCACCAAGCAGGCCCAGAAATTACTTGGTGAACAACAAAATCTGGATGCTGCCTATGACGCAGCAATTCAGCGCGCTGGATTATTGCGGGTGCAAGATACACATGAAATGTTTTCTGCTGTAGAAACATTAAGTCATATGTCACCTTTACGGGGAGAGCGACTATTTATCATCAGCAACGGTGCAGCTCCAGCAGCAATGGCGCTGGATGAGTTATTTCGTCGTAACGGTAAGTTAGCAACGTTAGGTGAAGAAACAATGAAGGCATTGAAAACACATCTGCCAGAAACTATCGCCTTACACAACCCACTGGATTTAAGAGATGACGCTACGGTGGAACGTTACATCTCTGCACTAAAACCATTGCTAGACAGCCATGACCATGATGCTCTGTTACTTATTCATTCTCCTAGCGCAATTGCTCCCGGCATTCAAACCGCCACAAAAGTCATCGAAATAATCCGTAAACATCCACGGGGAAAATGGCTGACTATCTTCACCAACTGGTGCGGAGAGTATTCTTCACAAGAAGCCCGCCGTCTGTTCAGTGAAGCAGGTATTCCAACTTACCGAACCCCGGAAGGCGCTGTTACTGCTTTTATGCATATGGTGGAATATCGCCGCAATCAGAAACAATTAACAGAAACGCCAGCACTATCAGCAAACATCACAACCAATACTGCCCGCGCCCACCAGTGCATACAACAAGCTCTGGAACAGGGGAATTCGCGTCTGGATACCCATGAAGTTCAACCTATTCTGGAAGCCTATGGCCTCAATACGCTTCCAACCTGGATTGCACATAACAGTGATGAAGCAGTCAGTATTGCCCAACAGATCGGTTATCCTGTCGCCCTGAAATTACGTTCACCAGATATCCCGCATAAATCAGAAGTTCAGGGGGTTATGCTCTATTTGCGCAACGCAAATGAAGTCAGAGCTTCTGCTCAAGCGATTATCGAACGTGTCAATCAAAATTTCCCTCAGGCAAGAGTTCAGGGACTGCTAGTTCAAAGCATGGCAAACCGTGCCGGAGCACAAGAATTGCGTATTGCAGTAGAACAAGATGAAGTATTTGGTCCACTGATTATGCTGGGAGAAGGTGGTGTTGAATGGTCACCGGAAACACAAGCAGCCGTAGCATTGCCACCGCTTAATATGGCATTAGCGCGATACCTGGTTATTCAAGCTATTAAAAGTAGAAAAATTAAACTCAGGGGCTCCCCTCAATCATTAGATGTACTAGCACTTAGCCGACTTTTGGTTCAAGTATCTAACCTGTTACTTGATTGCCCACAAATCGTACGACTAGATATTCATCCATTACTGGCTTCCGGCGATGAATTCACACTACTGGATGTTTCAATGGAATTATCTTCGATAGAAGGTGATCCACGGACCAGATTGGCTATCCGCCCATATCCAAGCGAACTGGAAGAAACCATAAAACTGAAAGGTGGTGCAGAATGCCTTCTACGTCCGATTCTGCCAGAAGATGAACCACTGCTGAAAGATTTTATCGGTCAAGTTACCAAAGAAGATCTTTATTACCGCTATTTCAGTGAAATCAGCGAATTCACCCACGATGATTTAGCAAATATGACTCAGATTGATTATGATCGTGAAATGGCATTTGTTGCCGTGCGTCATCCTAATACTACCCCGGAAATTATCGGTGTCACCCGTGCCATAGCTGATCCTGATAATATCGAGGCAGAATTCGCTGTGCTGGTACGCTCTGATTTAAAAGGAATTACGTTAGGGCATCAGCTTATGATCAAACTGATTAATTATACGCGGGAACATGGCATAAGCCGCCTCAACGCCATCACCATGCCAGAAAACCGTACTATGATAAAACTGGCTAAAAAACTTGAATTTACCATAGATGTTCAATTTGAAGATGGTATTGTAAACTTAGCCCTCGAACTTTAAATCAACTACGTGATGAATCGCACAGACTTGAATCATTAGGTAACAGAGCGTTAAATCATGCTCACAATTAGTCAAACTAATGGTATTATCGCCAGATCATTTGATTCATTGCTCTATATAATCGTATTTTCAGCCATCCAACATAAGAGAAAAAACGCACTGTGATGTTGTCTAAATTCAAACAAGCTAAACACCAACAACACCTTGCACAACTGCCTAAGCTACCTCAGTCAGTTGCTGATATTAAAACACTTTATCAACCTGAAGTGTTCCGCAGCACCCTGCTGGAAAAGATTGCTAATGCTGAAAAACATATTTATATCATCTCCCTCTATCTGGAAAACGATGACGCAGGGAGAGATATCCTTAATGCACTTTATGCGGCTAAACAACAACGCCCGAACCTGGACATTAAAGTTCTTGTTGACTGGCATCGGGCACAACGTGGACGAATTGGCGCTGTTGCAATGGCAACTAATGCCGATTGGTATTGTTCCATGGCAGAAACATATTCTGACGTAAAAATTCCAGTATTAGGTGTACCAGTAAATACCCGTGAGGCACTGGGTGTTTTACATTTAAAAGGTTTTATCTTTGATGATACTGTGATTTATAGCGGAGCAAGCATTAATGATGTTTATCTCCACCAACATGACAAATATCGTTATGATCGTTACCACTTGCTCCATAATGCAAAGCTTGCAGAAGCAATGAAGCACTTTGTTGATAATTACATTATCGCTACAGGCGCGGTACAAAAACTAAATTGTAAGAATCGCCCCCGTAGCCCTGAAATTAAAACTCTGATCCGTCAATTTCGTTTTTCTCTGCGACACACGACTTATCAGATAGATAATCAGGCAACGAACGACGAATTGTCTGTCACTCCACTTGCCGGCCTGGGGAAAAAAAACCTTCTAAATAAAACCATCAGTCATCTTATCGCCAGCACAGAACAAAAGCTGGTTATTTGTACTCCATATTTTAACCTTCCAGCTATCATTGCCCGACTGATTGTTCATCTGCTTCGTCAGGGTAAAAAAGTGGAAATTATTGTTGGCGATAAAACTGCCAACGATTTTTATATTCCACCGGAAGAACCATTTAAAATTATTGGTGCATTGCCATATCTATATGAAATCAACCTGCGCCGTTTTATCAGCAGGCTACAGCTCTATGTGGACAGCAATCAACTCACTGTACGGCTATGGAAAGATGGTGATAACAGCTATCATCTGAAAGGTGTGTGGGTAGATAATCAATGGCAGTTGATTACAGGAAATAATCTTAATCCTCGTGCCTGGGGATTGGATTTAGAAAATGCAATTCTTATCCACGATCCTAATAAAGAAATGCAGGAACAACGTACAAAAGAATTAAATTGTATCCGTACTCATACTACGATTGTCAGTAATTATCAGGAACTGGACAGTATCCAACTTTACCCAGTCAAAGTACGTAAACTTATCCGTCGCTTACGCCGTATCCGGGTAGACAGGCTGATTAATCGTATTCTGTAATTGAATCGATAAAGCTGATTATCCTCTCTGAATCTCCTGTAGCGAATAACTTCAGGGGATTTTTTAATTTAATAAATTCTAGTTCTGCTTAAAAATAATCATTTCAAAGGTATGAAATTCAGGATCTGTTTTTTAGGGTTAAAAAGTCAAGAGAACTAATCTAATGACTATCCGAACTACAATGTTTAAATATTCTATTTAAGAAATATTCTTTAACCGGTCAAATATTACCTCAATTATATGCTGCTTTAAAGTTTTATATACAGCATGGCAAATATCACTATTCTTACCAGGTAAGAGAATACAAAGTTTTCTCTTCTAAATTTTGTTTATTAAGTCAATACAAATGGAATTCAAATAATGAAATTTATTTTTAACACTGAAACATTCTTCAATGTTGATTTGATAAGATAATAAATAGATTTTCATAATTATTCCTCACTTTAAATTAAATTTTATATGCCAAAGAATATATTTCCCCCAACTAAGAAACTCTCACGGCAAACAGAATGAGATATATTCACATGATTTATTTAAAAAAATAAAAAAGTATTAATGTAATATTGACTGGAAATATTATTTACTCTTAGCGAAAGCCATAAAAACTGACTAAACTTATAATATTGCTAATTTTCTATAAGTTTAAAAACTGGTTTAAGTTATTTTTCTATGCTTGTTGCTATAACTGTAGTGTATTTTGATTATTAACATACTGATGGGCTACCTGTTGCCAAAGCGGAATATTCATCAGATGAAAAACTGGAGTAAATAAATAAATCAGTAAATAAAATC